>NZ_JAAGNI010000527.1 GCF_010550605.1 Streptomyces sp. SID9727 | reverse complement strand
CGGCGCGGGCGCCGTGGGCTTCGCCGCGGTGCGCCGCCGGAGCGTCCGGGCCTGAGCCGACAGCGGACGGGTCCGGTCCCCGGCGGCGAGGCGCCGGGGACCGGACCCGTCCGGGTCACGCGGGGTCAGGAGGCGATGAACCGCGCGACCTGGCCGAGGACGATCGTGTCGGCCAGGTACCCGATGTGGGTCTGGCAGAGCACGTTGTTGTTCGTCGCGCCGCTCAGGCGGGTGCTGGAGTACGGGAGGATGATGCCGTCGCACGCCGAGTACCAGGTGGCGTACTTGGTGTCGCCGGGGGTCTCGTCACCGGAGGTGATCTGGGAGATGAACGAGGAGCCCGGGTACATCTGCTGGCAGGTGGTGTAGATCAGGCATGCTCCGGCGTAGGTGGTGCCGTGGTTGGCGCCGGCGATGGACGCGAGGTGGCTGACGCTCGTGTTGCCGCCCAGCACCTTGAGGTAGTACTGGCTGACGAGACCGCCCATGGAGTGGTTGACGATCGCGACCTTGCTCGCCCCGGTCCGGGACTTCACGTTGTTGACGAACGCGGCCAGGCCCTGGGCGTTGGTGATGTTGTTGCCGTAGGAGTCGTACTCGTACGCGAAGAGGTTCGAGCTCGACCAGCCGTTGAGCCGGAAGACGCTCATGGCGGTGACCCAGTTGGAGGCGCTGCCGGTGTAGCCGTGCACGAAGACGACCGGGGTGCTGGTCGACAGCGGCTGCACCGCGGCCGCGCGGGCCGGGGCGGGCGACTCTGCGGCACCGGCCGCGGACGCCGAGGAGAACAGGGTGAACGCGACCGTGACGGCCGCGAGGACGCCGAGGAGCCGACGCGGTGAACGACGAGGCATGGGGCACTCCTGAGGGGAACGCGGGGATGTGGTTGCCTGCCCGCACAAGGTGCCGGGCACGGGGCGCCCGCGCCATCGGCTAATTCACCGGTGTCGGCCATCAGTCGGACCGGATGTGAGGGGCCGGCCGGCGTCAGCCGCCGACGTGAAAGGTGTTCCCGCCGGGATCGCGGTGTGTGCCCGGTTCGACGCCGGGCCGGCTGACGAGGAGGCGCACCCGGTCCCGGTCGGCCTGCGGCGCGGCGGGCGGGCCCATCACGAGCGAGACGGGGGCGGTGGGGGTCCGGCGCAGGCGCACGCACCGGGCGTGGTCCTCCTCCACGGGCCAGCCGGACCAGGTCGCCCAGAAGTCCCGCTGGGCTTCGCGCTCCTCCTCGGTGACGTCGAGGCAGACCGCGACGAGCCCGGAGCCGGCGCGCACGCCCGGGTGCCCGGGGCGCAGGAGGCAGAACTCGTTGCCCTCCGGATCGGCCAGCACGTCCCACGGCACGCCGCCCTGGCCGATGTCGGCCCGGGTCGCCCCGAGGGCGAGCAGCCGCGCGGTCTCCGCCTCCCAGCGCGGTCCGCCGGCCAGGTCGAGGTGCAGGCGGTTCTTGCGCGCCGGCTTCGGCCGGTCGACCTGCTCGCAGCGCAGCAGGAGGCCGCCGGTGCGCCCCCTGGTCGCGTCGGCCCAGAAGCGGGCCGTGCCCCTCACGTCGCAAGCGTCGATCACTATCCCGGTCAGCATGTCGTTCCCCCGTCCTGACAACCTCGTCCGCCCAGTGTGCCGTCATCCTCCTCGTGGCGTGAACTCCGTTCCGGCGTCGGTCTTATGGACACCGCGCCATGGGCGTGCTCTCATTCCCCTTGCACTTTTCCAACGATGCACAACGAGCGGTGCGGTGCTGACGGACCTGCCGGTCGGTGTGAGAACGGAGTCGCACGTGAAACCTCCATCCGCGAGGTGGCGCAGAGGGCTGCGGAGGTGGACCGGTGCCGCCGCCGTCCTCGGCACCGCGGCGGCCATGACGGTCACGGGCACGGTGGGCCCGGCGTCCGCAGACGGCCCGCACAGCCACCGGATCCCGACGGTCACCTCGGGCGACGCCCGGTTCCAGGTGCTGTCGCCCACGCTGATCCGGACCGAGTACGCGGGTGACGGCGCGTTCACCGACGAGGCGACGTTCAACGCCATCGGCCGCGGCGCCTTCGCCCCGACGGCGTACACCGCGAAGACGGCGGACGGCTGGCTCACCATCAGGACGAGCGCGGTGACGCTGCGGTACAAGGCCGGTTCCGGGCCCTTCGACGCCGGCAACCTGTCGGTGCGCCTGAACGCCGGCGAAACCCCCGTGACCGCAACCCCCTGGCACCGCATCACCTGCGCGCCCGGCGCTCTCTGCGAAGCGGAGAACCTGCGGGCCGGCGGGGTCTCCGTGGCGTCCGACCACGACGGCTACACGGGGTCGGGGTTCGCCGCCGGCTTCGAGAGCACCGGCGCCTCCCTGTCCTCTGACATCGATGTCAGAACGGCGGGCGCCTACCGGTTCGCCGTGCGGTACGCCAATGCGCGCGGCGGCGACGGCAAGAGCGAGCCACGCACCCTCACCCTGTCGGTGGACGGCGGCGACGAGCAGCGGGTGACACTGCCCCCGACGGCGGACTGGGACACCTGGGACACCGCCTTCGCCGATGTCCGGCTCGGCGCCGGGCACCACACGCTCGGCCTGACCCGGGGCGCCGCGGACTCCGGCAGTGTGAACGTGGACAGCCTCGCCCTGCTGGGCGAGGGCGAGGCGTTCCCGCCCGCGTCCAGTACGGCGATCGCCGACTGCCGGTTCGGGGTGAGCTGTGAGGCGGAAGCCGGGCGGGCCATCGGTTCGGCGGCCGCCGCCACCGATCACCAGGGCTTCGCCGGGACGGGCTTCGTCGCGGAGCTCAACCGGGGTTCCTCGCTGACCACGCATGTGGTGGAGGTGCCCTCGGCCGGCACGTACACCCTGCGCGTCCGTTACGCCAACGGCCCGGGCGGCGACGGCCGGCACGAGACGCGCACCGCCGCCGTGTCCGCGGGCGGCGCCACCGGCACCCTGTCGTTCCCCGCGACGGACGACTGGGACACGTGGTCCACGGCCACTCTGCCCGTCCACCTCGACGCGGGCGCCAACGACGTCACGCTCGCCTGCCCGGACGCCGAGAGCTGCCATGTGAACGCGGACACCGTGTCCGTCGCCGCCACCGGCGACCCGGCCCCGCAGCCGCACCTGGCCCTCGGCGGATACCGGCGCGGCCTCGACGGCGTCACCGGCAACGGCGCACCGCCCGCCACCACGCCCGGGCTCCTCGGCCAGGACGGCTGGTACCTCCTGGACGACACCCCGTCCGCGCTCTACGACTCCGCGTCCCGGAAGGTGACCCAGCGCTCCGCGCACGGCGGTGCCCCGTACCAGGACGGCTACCTCTTCGGCTACGGCCACGACTACAAGCGGGGCCTCGGCGACCTGGCGACGCTCACCGGACCGCCCGCCCTGCTGCCCTCCTGGGCGTACGGGGTCTGGTACTCGGAGTACATCGACCGCACGGACGCGGACTACCGGAACACGATCCTGCCGAAGTTCCGGTCGGAGGGTGTGCCGTTGGACGTGCTCGTGACGGACACCGACTACAAGGCCGTCAACGCGTGGAGCGGCTGGGAGATCGACCCGGCCAAGTTCCCGGACCCGAAGGGCTTTTTCGACTGGTCCGAGTCCCAGGGCCTGCACAACACGCTCAACGTGCACCCCAGCATCCTCGCCGCCGACCCCCAGTTCGCCCAGGCGCAGAAGACTGCCAAGGGAAAGCTGAAGAAGGGGAGTTGCGGCGGTGGCGCGGGTCCGGACTGCTACGTCTTCGACTTCGGCGACCCCGATCAGCTGCGGGCGTACATGGATCTGCACCGGACCATGGACGAGCAGGGCAACGACTTCTGGTGGCTGGACTGGTGCTGCGACGCGGCGCAGTCCTCGCTGCCGGGTGTGACCCCGGACGCCTGGATCAACCAGCAGTACGCGGACGCCACCGCCGAGCACCAGGAGCGCGGGTTCGTGCTGTCGCGGGCCTTCGGCTCGCTCCAGGCGGCCGGATACAGCGGACAGCAGGCGGTGCCCACCGGCCCCTGGGCCGACAAGCGCACCACGGTCCACTTCTCCGGGGACACGTCGTCCACCTGGGGCACGCTGAAGTTCGAGGTCGGGTACACCCCGGCCGAGTCGGCGGCGACCGGGATGGCCAACATCACCCACGACATCGGCGGCCACAACGACACGACGGGCCTGAAGGGCTCGGAGACGTACACCGACGGCGGCGGCACGCACACCACGACGAAGCTGCCCGACGACCTGTACGCGCGCTGGGTCCAGTTCGGCACCTTCCAGCCCGTCGACCGGCTGCACAGCAACCACAGCGACCGGCTGCCCTGGCAGTACGGCTCCGAGGCGTCGGCGTCCGCGAAGAAGTTCCTCAACCTGCGCGAGCGCCTGCTGCCGTACACGTACACGCTCGCGGAGGAGGCCAACCGGACCGGTGTGCCGATCGTCCGGCCCCTGTACCTGGAGTACCCGGAGGAGAAGCAGGCGTACGAGTCGGCCGGAAGCGAGTACTTCTACGGCTCCGACCTGCTGGTCGCCCCGGTCACCACGCCCGGCGCCTCCGCGAAGACGTCCGTGTGGTTCCCGCCGGGTCGGTGGACGGACTACTTCACCGGCAAGACGTACGAGGGCGGCACCACCCAGGACGTCACGACGACGCTGGACACCATGCCGGTGTTCGTCCGGGCGGGCGGGATCGTCCCGAGCCGTACGCATGACGTCGCCCACGAGGGCGCGTCCGGGGCCGACGACCTCACGCTGACGATCGCCCCGGGCGGTTCCGGTTCGTTCAGCCTGTACGAGGACGACGGGGGCGCCCCCGGCAGTGTCCGGAGCGCCACGACGAAGGTCTCGTACAAGGAGGCGGGCGGGCGCCACACGGTGTCCGTCGCTCCGGCGAAGGGTTCCTTCCGGGGCCAGGCGAAGAACCGCGTGTGGACCCTGTCGGTCCGGGCCGACCACGCGCCGAAGAGGGTCACCGCGACCGGGGCGCACCTGTCCCCGCACGCGTACACGTGGGACGCCGGTTCCAAGACGCTGACCGTCACCCTGCCCAAGCGCAACGCCCATGCGCCGGTGACCGTCACGTACGGGTAGCAGCGGTCCGGCAGCCGGTCAGTCCTTGCTGGCCGGCTGCCAGGACAGGCCCCAGTCGTAGGCGAGGTCGACGGCCTGCTGCTTGAGGATGCCGGGCGGGAGGATGATGTACTTCGCCTCCCGGCGGACGATGAGTTCGCCGTCGATGTTCTCGATGAGGGCGATCGCAGCCACGGGAGCGGGAACGGTGCACTCGTCCAGTCGCACCTCGATCGGTGGTCCGGCGGGCGGGTGGAGGGTGGCCACGCCGTGCAGACCGGCGAAGCTGGAAGCGCCGGAGTAGATGGCCACGAACACCAGGAGGCGCTTGATCTCGGCGGTGTGGTCGAGGTTGATCGTGAGGTTCTCGCCGTCCTCGCTGCCGCCGGTCCGGTCGTCGTGGTCCAGCTGGACGTACGGCGGCTGGTCGTACGAGCCGAACTGGTTGTTGATGGGGTGGACGATCCCGCTCGCCCCGTTCCGCAGCTCCCACAAGCAGGAGAGGTCGAGGTCGACGTCTTCGAGGCGGACGGCGCCGCTGCCCTTGTTCATCCGGCCGCGCGGGGGTGTGCGGGCGCTCCAGGAGAGGTTGACCCGCATGGCACCGGAGGTCGCTCCCTGTTTGGTGAGCGAGACGGAGGGCGCGGCCTTGGTCAGCGTGATCTTCGTCAGCCGGACGGGCGGAGGCGCGGGCGCGGTGACCGGTGCGGGAGCCGCGGGCTCGTCCACGGTGATGCCGTAGTCGGTGGCGAGCCCCGCCAGGCCGGAGGCGTACCCCTGGCCGACGGCGCGGAACTTCCACGCGCCGTTGCGCCGGTACAGCTCCCCGAGCACGAACGCCGTCTCCGTGGTGGCGTCCACGGGATCGAACCGTGCCGTCTCGGCGCCGGTCACCGCGTCCAGCACCCGGATGTACAGTCCGGAGACCCTGCCGAAGGTCCCGTCCGTGGAGGCCGCGAGGACCACGGTCGCGATGTCCTGCTCCACTGACGGCAGGGACACCTGGATCGTCTCGACCACCCCTGCGCCGTCCTGCCTCCGCCCCTCGTGGCGCACGGCGCCACGGGGGTGGACGGGCTGGTTGTAGAACACGAAGTCGTCGTCCGAGCGGACCCTGCCGCCCGCCGTGAGCAGCAGCGCCGACGCGTCGACGTCGGGTGCGCCGGGGCCGGTGCGCCAGCCGAGCTCCACCCGTACGACCGGACTCGCGACCGGTGTGTTGGCTCCCTTGCGCAAGGACATGTGGCTCCCCCTCAGCAGTCCGCCCGTCCGAAGCAGCGTACGGAACGCGGGGTGCCCGCCACGGGTGAAGCGGGGAATTGGGCGGGCCCGCCCCCGGTGGGAGCCGGCGGCGGGCCCGGTGAGCGGCGGATCAGCGGACTTCGAGGGACCGCTGCTCCTTGAACGAGGCGCAGTTGGAGTTCTCCACGGACACGTACACGTTGGCGATGTGGCCGCCCCAGCTGACGCAGTGGCCCTTGCCGTAGGCGTAGACCGGGCCGGCGTACGACGTGTAGTTCCCGTAGTCGCTGGCCGACGCGTCGGTGTCGGGGACGTAGAGGTACGCCGACATCTCCTTCGCGGCGCCGGGGGCGGACCGGATGGTCACCACACAGTTCTTGCCGTTGGACGCGTTGTAGGTCAGGTAGACCGTGCCGAGCGAGCCCACGGCGGCGGAGTTGACGGTCTTGTACGAGCTGCCGCAGACCTTCTGCGGGGTGGTGTTGGGCGCGGCGGAGGCGGTCGGGCCGAAGGCGGCCGTCGCACCCACCATGAGGGTGGTCAGGGCCCCGGCGGTGGCGAGAGTACGGATGTTTCGCATATTTCCCCCTTGTAGCTCCGGGAGTGGTTTGCTCCCACTTGTTGGGACCTCCGAGGGGCATGGATGGTTGTATACGGATTGCCGGGGACCTTCCGTTTGATGATCCTTTACGCCCCCGGAGGCGTTCCGGGGGCCGGCAGGAAGCCCGTGACCTGGAAGTACGTCAGATAGCGCGTCAGGACCTCATCAGTCAGCGGCTGCTGACGCACGCCCGCTTCCGCCGCCGCCCGGGCCGTGCGGCCGGAGTCGAAGCGGCGGTGGTCCGTCTCGTCGTGGCCGGACCGACCGTCGTCGCCGAGGAACAACTGTGCGGCGTTGTCCGGGTGTTCGGACACGCAGGCCCGCCACTCCTCAGGGGTCACGGGGCGCAGCGCGTATCCGAGGCGGGCGGCCGCCTCGAAGACGCGGTCCAGGCCGGGCGCGTCCGGGTTGGTGTAGTGGTACGCCCGGGTCCCCGGGCGCTCGGAGGTGCTGAGGGCCGTGACGGCGGCGCTGACGTAGTCCACGGGCACCCAGTCGGTCGTGCCGTGCGCCAGATCGGGGACCGCGCCGGCCTGGAGGCAGCCCTTGATGAGCTGCCAGAGCAGGTCGCGGTCCTGGCAGGCACCGGTGGCGGTGTCACCGCTGATGCGGCCCGGGCGGTGGACGGTCACCGGGAGGCCGCGCTCGCGGGCGAGGCCCACCAGCTGCTCGGCGACCCATTTGCTCTGCGCGTACCCGTCGGGCAGGCCGTCCGCCGGGCCGGTCGGGGACGACTCGGTGAGCGGTGCGGGGTCCGTCCCGCGCGACGGCGCGTACACGCCGGTGGTGGAGATGTAGTGCAGGCCGGGCGAGCCGGAGTCCGCGAGGAGGCGCAGCAGTTCCTCGGTGCCGGCCACGTTGGGCGCGCGCAGATCGCCGTACGGGGCCGCGAAGTTGACGCGTGCCCCGTTGTGCAGCACGGGCCCCAGGCGCCGGGCGAGGGCGGTCCGTTCGTCGGGGGTGAGACCGAGGCCGGGGGCCGCGAGGTCGCCGGGGACGGGGTGGATCAGGTCGGCGTACCGGGACTGCCACAGGCCGTAGTGCTCCAGGTTGGCCCGGAGCCGCTGGGCCGCGCTGTCGGGGCTCGCGGCCCGGACGAGGCAGTCGACGGGGCCGTCCGTGGCCTCGATGAGATCGCGCAGGAGGAACGCGCCGAGGAAGCCGGAGGCCCCGGTCAGCAGGGGCCGCGCCGAGGGGCGGGCGGGCCGGCGGTCCCGGCGCGCACCGGTGATGTCCGGCGCGAGCCTCACCTCGGCGGCGAAGTCCGGCGCTGCTGCCTCCTCGCGCTCCTCCTCCCCAGGCGCCCGGCCGAGCAGACGGTCGACGCCCTCGACGGTGGGCGTCGCGAACAGGGCGCGCAGGGAGGGCCGCACCCCGCAGCGCTCCCCGATCCGGCGGGCCAGGGTCACGGCGAGCAGGGAGTGGCCGCCGAGCGCGAAGAAGTCGTCGGTGACGCCGACCTCGGGCACTCCGAGGGTCTGCGCGAACACCTCGCAGAGCGCGCGCTCCCGGGCGGTGCGCGGGGCCCGCCCGCCGGCCGCCGCCGGGCTCTCCGGGGCGGGCAGCG
>NZ_JAAGNI010000513.1 GCF_010550605.1 Streptomyces sp. SID9727 | reverse complement strand
CGCGGCGCTGGCCACGCGCGGCCGGGGCGGCCCGGCGCCCGGGCGCGGGGCGTTCCTCCAGGAGGTCGCCGCGCACCTCCCGGACAGCGAGGTGCGCTCGGGCGTCCGGATCGCGGCCCGGATGCCCGCCCACACCTCGGTCCGCCATGCCGCGGAGGTCCTGGGATCCGGCTACCGGATGTCCGGGCCCGACACCGTCCCGTTCGCGCTGTGGTGTGCGGCGGGCCACCTGGACGACCTGGAGGAGGGCCTGTGGTGCACGGTCGCGGGACGCGGTGACATCGACACCACCTGCGCCGTCGCGGGAGGCGTGATCGCCGCCCGTACCGGTGTCGCCGCCCTCCCCCCGGCCTGGCACGCGGCACGCGAACCGCTGCCGGAGTGGGCGGCGCTCAGCGCCTGACCGCGCGCAGCACCACGAACTTCGGGTCGCCGGCCACCGTCTCGCAGTTGCCGAACACGCGGCGCAGGGTGGCGTGGTGGCCCAGATGGCGGTTGGCGACCACCCAGAGCTCGCCGCCCGGGCGCAGGGCATGCCTGGCTCCGCGGAACATGCTGCGGGCGGTCGCGTCGGTGGTTGCCTGGTGGGAGTGGAACGGCGGGTTGTTGAGGACGAGGTCCGCGCTCCCGGGCTCGGCACCGGCCAGACCGTCCCCGACGACGAAGCGGGCCCGGGCGTCCGGCCCGGTGTTGGCACGGAAGGTCGCCTCGGCCGATGCCACGGCCTGGTGGGACTCGTCGATGAAGGTGAGGGTGGCGTCGGGGTTGGCGAGGGCGGCGGCGAGGCCGACGACGCCGTTGCCGCAGCCGAGGTCCACGACGCGGTCGGGGCCCGTGCGGTCCGGCAGGTGCTTGAGGAAGAAGCGGGTGCCGATGTCGAGCCGGTCGGCGCAGAAGATGCCGGCGTGGTTGGTGACGGTGCGCCCGGCGGCCGCCCCGGCGTCCGGGGGCAGCTCGTAGCGCAGCGGCCAGGGGCTGGGGGTGCGGGGCAGGGCGGGGTCCGGGGTGCAGTGGATGAGCCGGGCCTTGCGGACCGCGAGGGAGGTGCGGGTCGGGCCGATGACGCGTTCGAACAGGTTGAGCGTGGAGGTGTGGATCTCCTTGACCATGCCGGTGCCGACGACGACGGTGCCGGCGTGCACGGCGGGCGCGATGCGGTGGAGCTGGTCCTCCAGGAACGCGAGGCTCTTCGGGACGCGGACGAGGAGCACGTCCACGCGGTCCGGGGGGGTGTCGCGCGGGGAGAGCAGGCGCACCGCGTCGGCGGGCAGCCCGTTCCGTTCCAGGTTCGCCGCGGTCGCCCGCTGCCCGAGGTAGGAGTCGCTGATCTGTACGGGGCGGTGCGCGGCCAGGGCCGTGCTCAGGGCGCCCCAGCGGTCGCCGATGACGACGACGTTCCCCGGGACGTCGACCGCCTCCTCCAGGTGCTGGAGGAGGTAGGCGTCGGCCGCGTCCCAGGCACGGAACGGGTCGCGGGGGTCCTCGGGGAAGCGGGCGAGGTCGTAATCCGCCTCTGACGTCGTCAAACGGTTCATGGTGCGTTCAGGCTAACCGAGCGGCGCCCGGCGCCCGCACCTGCCGAGGGCGCGACGGCCGTGACCGCCGCGCCGTACCGCTGTCTACGGCAGTCGCTTGTCGATGGCCGCCCGGCCCTCCCTGGCCAGGGTGCGTTCCGCCCACTCCAAGTTCGCCGGGGTCAGGTCCCGCCCGGACGCGAGCACCAGGTCCTCGGCGGACGGATTGTCGGTGGCGCCGGTGTGCAAGAGGTCGTCCGGAGTGAGGCTCCGGGTGCTGGATACGGAATCGGGCTCGTCGCTCATGCCGCCTCCTTGTCCTTCCCGTCATTCTCGCCCGCCGCCGGTGCTCCCGCATCCGAGACCGGGACGGGATTCCGGAACGGGCTCCGGGCCCTCACTTGACCTGCACATGATAGATACGCGGGGTTCACACATCGTAACGGTCCGCATGGGACGCTCCCGCGTACACATAGCGGACACGACCACCGCGGAGCCGCCCCCCACCCCGTGACGGCGCCGCGGTGCGCGTATTCCCGGAGAGGACACCCCACATGTCCCGTCGTCACCTTCCCGCGCGCCGCGCACTGCCCGCCGCGCTCGCCGCCCTCGCGGTGTTCACCGGCACGGCAGCCGCCGCGCCCGCCCCGACGCCACCGCCCACCGCCGCCTCCCCGCTCGGCGCGCTGGACGACACCTACTACGAGGACGCGGCCGGCAAGACCGGCGCCGCACTGAAGAGCGCCCTGCACACGATCATCAGCGACCAGAGCAAGCTCACCTACAGCCAGGTCTGGGACGCCCTGAAGGACACCGACGAGGATCCCGCCAACCCCTCGAACGTCATCGAGCTGTACACCGGCCGCTCCGAGCCCAAGAGCGACAACGGCGGCAACCCCGGCCAGTGGAACCGCGAGCACGTCTGGGCCAAGTCCCACGGCGACTTCGGCACGGCCACCGGCCCCGGCACCGACATCCACCATCTGCGCCCGTCCGACGTCCAGGTCAACTCCACGCGCGGCAACAAGGACTTCGACAACGGCGGTACCGAACTGGGCGACGCCCCGGGCAACTACACCGACGCCGACTCCTTCGAACCGCGCGACGCCGTCAAGGGCGACGTGGCCCGGATGATCCTCTACATGGCCGTGCGCTACGAGGGCGACGACGCGTTCCCCGACCTGGAGCCCAACAACAGCGTGTCCAACGGTTCCTCACCGCACATCGGCCGGCTCTCCGTACTGAAGGCATGGAGCGAGCAGGACCCGCCGGACTCCTTCGAGAAGCGGCGCAACGACGTCATATACGAGGACTACCAGCACAACCGGAACCCGTTCGTGGACCACCCCGAGTGGGTGGAGGCCATCTGGTGACGGTCCCGCGCCCCTGACCCGGGCCGTCGGCCGTCAGCTCCGTTGCGCCTGGGCGATCCGGGGCACCGACTTGACGCCGGCGGCCTTGCGGCTGTCGGCGTGCCGGCTGACGGTCCGGTCCGTCGGCGCGTCCGGGAAGCCGAGCACCACGGAGTCCAGCACCTTGCCCGACGTGTCGACGAACTCGACGCGCACGGCGAAGAACGCCTCCTCGCCGCTCCGGTTGGTCACCCGCACCAGGGCACTGCGGAACTGCTCCCCGGGCGCCACCGGGGTGCCGCTGACGGAGACGTCGTCCATCGCGTTGCCCTTGCCGTCGACGCCCTTGAGGGTCGCCACCGCCTTCTGCCGGGTGCGCTCGGCGTCGGCGGACACGGAGGCGGCGAACTCGTCCTGGGTGCGCCCGCTACGGGTCGGGCCCGGGCTCGCCGTGGGTTCGGCGGAGATCGTGCGGGTGCTGCTGGCCGTACCCGCCGACGAGGTGTCGGAGTCGCCGCACGCGGCCGCTCCGGCGACGAGTGCCGCGACGAGTGCGGCAGGGGTCAGGCCGCGGATGACGCGGCCTGGGGAGGGGCGCCGCGCGGGGCCGGTCCGGTTCACAAACGCTCCGTCCACTGGGCGGGCACGGGGAAGAAGCTCTTTCCGCACCCGGGATGACCAACTCGCTCATATTAGGATCAAAAGGTATGAATTGACTCGTTGATTCACCCGCTCCGCACGCAGTGCGCGTAATTCCCCGGGAGGGAACTGATGGACACGGACGCCCTGACCGCCGGCCTGCTGCGGGAGCTCCGCCGGACCCGGCCCTATCCGGCCCTGTCCCTGACCATGCCGACCCACCGGCACGCCCCGGACAACGCCCAGGACGCCGTCCGGCTGCGCAACCTGCTGTCCGAGGCGCACAACCGGCTGGAAAGCGATCCGGAGGTCAGCCGGGAGGCGTGCGCCGCGATCAAGCAGCAGCTCGACCGGGCGGCCGGCGAACTCGACCAGCGCCGGGCCCTGGACGCGCTCGTGCTCCTCGCCACGGCCGACGAGTACCAGATCTGGCGGCTGCCGCGTACCGCGCCCGAACGGGTGGTGCTGAGCGACAGCTACCTCACCCGCAACCTGGTCGCCGCGAAGGCGCAGGCGCGCCCCTTCTGGGCGCTCACCGTGGCCGCCGACCACGCCGCCCTCTTCAGCGGCACCACCGAGTCCGCCCAGGAGTCCCACGCAGGCGGCTTCCCGCTGACGGCACCGCGCGAGGAGTTCAACCCGCAGCGCATGGAGCGGACCGGCGACACGCCGTCCAACTTCGCCAGCGAGGACACCCGCAACTTCCTGCGCACCGTGGACGAGAAGCTGCGTGCCGTCCTGGCCACCGACCCCCGCCCGCTGTACCTGGTCGGCATCGCGCCGGCGCTCGCCCTGTTCGACGAGGTCGGCGAGAGCGCGAAGGACGCGGTCGGCCGGGTCACCAAGGGCGCCCCGGCCGACAACGCGCCCCGCGACCTGCTCACCGAGCTGCGTCCGGCCCTGGACACCCGGCGCGCACACTTCGCGAAGGAGATCGACGGGCGGCTGGACGCGGCGCGCGGCCGCAAGGCGTTCGCCGGCGGGCTCGACGAGGTGTGGGCCGCGGTGCGCGAGGGCCGCGCCGGTCTGGTGGCGGTGGAGGAGCACTTCCAGCAGACGGTACGGGTCGACCAGGAGCACCTGAAGCCGGTGACCGACGACGTGGTGGATCCGTCCGACGCGAGCGTCCGCGAGGACATCGTGGACGAACTGGTGGAAGCCGCGCTGGACAGCGGCGCGGAGGTGTTCTTCGTCGCGGACGACTGGCTCAAGGGGCACGGCCGGATCGCGGCCGAACTGCGCTTCTGATCCCGCGGGGCGTACGGCGAGGGCCCGGACGGAGATTCCCGTCCGGGCCCTCGCCGTACGCCTTTCGGGGCGGTCAGCCCTCCCAGGACCAGTCGGCCACCTCGGGCAGGTCGGTGCCGTGTTCGCGGATCCAGGCGTGGTGGCGGGTGCGGGCGTCCGCCATCTCCTGACGCACCGCCACGGCGCGTACGCCCAGGCCGGGGACCCGGTCGATGACGTCCATGACCAGCCGGTAGCGGTCCAGGTCGTTGCGGACGACCATGTCGAAGGGCGTGGTGGTCGTGCCCTCCTCCTTGTAGCCCCGCACATGCAGGTCGCCGTGGCCGGCGCGGCGGTAGGCCAGCCGGTGGATCAGCCACGGGTAGCCGTGGTACGCGAAGATGACCGGCTTGCCCCGGGTGAACAGCGCGTCGTACTCGGAGTCCGTCATGCCGTGCGGGTGCTCCGCGTTGGGCATGAGGCGGGCCATGTCGACCACGTTGACCACCCGTACCGCCAGTTCCGGCAGATGGCGCCGGAGCAGCTGCGCGGCGGCCAGGGTCTCCAGCGTAGGCACGTCACCGGCGCAGGCGAGGACGACGTCGGGCTCGCGGCTGCCGTCCTCCGTGCCCGCCCACTCCCAGAGGCCCGCGCCGCGCGCGCAGTGCACGCGGGCCTGGTCGAGGGTGAGCCAGTCGAAGCCGGGCTGCTTGCCGGCCACGATGACGTTCACGTAGTCCCGGCTGCGCAGGGCGTGGTCGGCCACGGAGAGCAGGGTGTTGGCGTCGGGCGGCAGGTAGACGCGTACGACTTCGGGGCTCTTGTTGAGGATGTGGTCCACGAACCCGGGGTCCTGGTGCGAGAAGCCGTTGTGGTCCTGGCGCCAGACGTGCGAGGTGAGCAGGTAGTTCAGCGAGGCGATGGGGCGGCGCCAGGCGAGCCGGCGGGAGGTGCGCAGCCACTTGATGTGCTGGTTGACCATCGAGTCCACGATGTGCGCGAACGCCTCGTAGCAGGAGAACAGCCCGTGCCGGCCGGTCAGCAGATAGCCCTCCAGCCAGCCCTGGCACAGGTGCTCGGACAGGACCTCCATGACCCGGCCGTCCCGGGCGAGGTGCTCGTCGGTGGGGAGGGTGCGGGCCTGCCACGCCTTGCCGCTGGCCTCGTAGACGGCGTCGAGCCGGTTGGAGGCCGTCTCGTCGGGTCCCACGAGCCGGAAGTCCCTGCGGTCCGCCGTCGCCGCCATCACCGCTTCGAGGAGGCCGCCCAGTACGCGGGTGGGCTCGCGGAGCGTGGTGCCGGGCCGGTCCACGGGGACGGCGTATCCGTCGAGGTCCGGGACGGGCAGGTCGCGCAGGAGCAGGCCGCCGTTGGCGTACGGGGTGGCGCCGAGGCGGGCGGCGCCCTCGGGGACGCAGGCCAGTACCTGTCCGGTCGGGCGGCCCTCGGCGTCGAAGAGCTCGTCCGGCCGGTAGGACCGCATCCACGCCTCCAGCCGGCGCAGGTGGTCCGGGTTGTCGCGGACGCCGGACAGCGGGACCTGGTGGGCGCGCCAGGTGCCTTCGACGGGCAGCCCGTCGACCTCGGCGGGCCCGGTCCAGCCCTTCGGGGTGCGCAGCACGATCATCGGCCAGCATGGGCGGTCGGTGTCGCCGCCAGAGCGGGCAGCGTCCTGGATCTCCGCGATGCGGTCGGCGGCGCGGTCCATGGCGAGGGCCATCGCCCGGTGGACCGCGCGCGGCTCGTCGCCCTCCACGTAGAGGGGGTCGTGTCCGTAGCCGCGCAGCAGGGCGTCGAGCTCGGTCTGCGGGAGGCGGGCGAGGACCGTGGGGTTGGCGATCTTGTAGCCGTTGAGGTGGAGCACCGGCAGGACGGCCCCGTCGTGGACCGGGTCCAGGAACTTGTTGGCGTGCCAGGACCCGGCGAGCGGTCCGGTCTCCGCCTCGCCGTCACCGATGACGCAGGTGACGAGGAGCTCGGGGTGGTCGAGGGCGGCGCCGTAGGCGTGCGCGAGGGAGTAGCCGAGTTCGCCGCCCTCGTGGATGGAGCCGGGGGTCTCGGGGGCGACATGGCTGGGGACGCCGCCGGGGAACGAGAACTGCTTGAAGAGCCGCCTCATTCCCTCGGCGTCCCTGCCGACATCCGGGTACGCCTCCGAGTAGCTGCCTTCCAGCCAGGATCCGGCGAGGACGGCGGGCCCGCCGTGGCCGGGCCCCCAGACGCACAGCGCGGACGTGCCGCGCGCGCTGATGAGGCGGTTGAGGTGGGTGTACACGAGGTTGAGCCCGGGCGAGGTGCCCCAGTGGCCGAGCAGCCGGGGTTTGATGTGCTCCGGGGCGAGCGGCCGGGTCAGCAGGGGGTTGTCCATCAGGTAGATCTGCCCGACGGCCAGGTAGTTGGCGGCCCGCCAGTGCGCGTCCAGCGCGTCGAGTTCCCGGTCGGACGGGCCGGGCGGCGGTGGGGCGTCGCTCATGGTGACCTCTCAGCGGGGCTGGTTCGGGGCATCGCGCGTACGGTCACCGGGGCTCGGAGCCGTACCAGACGGTGGTGGCGTTGCAGAACTCGCGGAGGCCGTGGCCGGCGAGCTCACGCCCGTAGCCCGAGCGCTTCACCCCGCCGAAGGGCAGCGCGGGGTGGGAGGCGGTCATGCCGTTGAAGAAGACGCCGCCGGCCTGGAGGTCCCGGACGCAGCGGTCGGCCTCGGCGGCGTCGCGGGTCCACACGTTGGAACTGAGGCCGAAGGAGGTGTCGTTGGCGACCTCGACGGCCTCGTCCAGGCTGTCCACCCGGTAGAGGGTGGCGACCGGGCCGAAGGTCTCCTCGTGGTGGACGCGCATCTCGGGTGTGATGCCGGCGAGGACGGTGGGCGCGTAGAACCAGCCGTTCTCCAGCCCGCCGCCCAGTCCCTCGGGGCGTCCGCCGCCGCACAGCGCCTCGGCGCCCCGGTCCACCGCGTCGTCCACCAGCTCCTCCAGGTCCGCGCGGCCCTGCTCCATGGCGATCGGCCCGACGTCGGTGGACTCGTCGAGCGGGTCACCGACGGTCAGCTCGCGCATGCCGACGGTGAAGCGCTCGGCGAACTCCTCGTACACCTCGGTGTGCACGATGAACCGCTTGGCGGCGATGCACGACTGGCCGTTGTTCTGCGCGCGGGCGGTGACGGCGGTGCGGGCGGCCTTGGCGACGTCCGCCGAGGGCAGCACCAGGTAGGGGTCGCTGCCGCCGAGTTCCAGGACGGTGTGCTTGATCTCGTCACCGGCGATGGAGGCGACGGAGCGGCCCGCCGGTTCGCTGCCGGTGAGCGTCGCGGCGGCCACCCGGCGGTCGCGCAGGATGCCCTCGACGGCCTTGGACCCCACGAGGAGGGTCTGGAAGCAGCCGGCCGGGAAGCCGGCGCGGCGGAAGAGGTCGCCGAGGTACAGCGCGGTCTGCGGCACGTTCGACGCGTGCTTCAGCAGGCCCGTGTTGCCGGCCATCAGGGCGGGGGCGGCGAAGCGGACGACCTGCCACAGCGGGAAGTTCCACGGCATCACGGCGAGGACCGGGCCGAGCGGCCGGTAGCGGACGTACGCGCGCACCGCGCCGGAGTCCTCCACGTCGGCGGCGGCGGGGTGCTCGTCGGCGAGCAGTTCCTCGGCCCGTGCGGCGTACCAGCGCATCGCCTTGGCGCACTTGGCGGCCTCGGCACGGGCCGCCGTGACGGGCTTGCCCATCTCCAGGGTCATGGTGCGCGCGATGTCCTGCCGGTCCTCGTCCAGGAGGTCGGCGGCCCGGTCGAGCAGCCGGGCCCGTTCGGCGAACGTGGTGGTGCGGTAATCGCGGAAGGCGGCGTCGGCCGCGGCGATCCGCCTCTCGATCTCGTCGTCCGCCAGCGCGTCGAACGTCCTGAGCGTCTCGCCGTTCGCGGGGTTGACCGTCGCGATGGGCATGACTGTGGCCTCCTTGCCTCGGTACTTCGACCGTGCCGCGCGGCGGGCCCGCCCGCAACGCGGGCCGTGACGCGGCACCGCCCCCGCCACCGCATACCCGGCCGGCGCGGATCATGCATGCTCGGGACATGCGATCCGCGCCGGCCGGGGGCTGCGGCGGCGGGGGCCTACGCCTCAGACGAGCGCCGGGGCGGCGTCGGGGACGGTCTCGTCGATGCCGGCCGCGACGGGGACGGTCTCGTCGGCGGCGGCCGGAACCGGCTCGGGGATCTCCGCGACCGCGGCCGGCGGGCGGCGGGACTCGCGGACGCCGGGCAGCGGCGGCAGCGGCACCAGCTCGATGTGCTGCGGCTCCTGGGCGTACCGGGTGAACCAGACGACCTTGCCGTCGGCGGTCCGGCAGGTGCCCCAGCTGTCGCTGAGGGCCATGACCCGGCTCAGGCCGCCGCCCTCGTGGAGCAGCCGCGGCATCTCGGAGCCGTTGTCGGCGACGGAGACCGTGAGGTGCCGTCCGGACCAGCGGAGTTCGACGACGCAGCGGTTGTCGTCACCGACATGCCGTTGGACATTGGTCAGCAGCTCCTCCACGGCACGGCACACGGGCCGTACGTGGAGTTCGAGACTCCAGTGGCGCAGGTGGGCCGCGACTATGCGTCGCAGCTGGTCCACACGGTCTGCGGAAACCTGGAGTTCGACCAGATAGTGCCGGTCGAGTGGAACGGTCATCGTCGAGGCTCCTCACATCGAGGCCCACGACTTCGCCTCGTTGAACCAACGACCCCCGAATACGAAGAGTGAGCAGATGTCTCTTCTGGGTCACTCAACAGGGTGACCCGGCTGGGCCGGTCGCGCAACATATCGGGCCGCGCACCCCGGGTGACCGGCGCATTCGCCCGGTCGGGGGGGGTACGCGGCCGGGGGTCAGGCCAGACGGGTGAGCACCCGGTCGGGCGTGAGGGGCAGGGTACGCACGCGGGCTCCGGTCGCGTGCCGGAAGGCGTTCCCGACGGCCGCGGCGGCGCCGACGATGCCGATCTCGCCGATGCCCTTGCTGCCCATGGGGTTGAGGTGGGGGTCGTCCTCCTCGATCCAGTGCGCGTCCACGGCGGCCACGTCGGCGCAGACGGGGACGTGGTACGAGGCGAGGTCGCACTCGGTGAAGTCGCCGTACACCGGGTCCAGGGTGGAGCCCTCCGTCAGGGCCATCCCGATGCCCATGGTCATGCCGCCGACGAACTGGGAGCGCGCGGTACGGGCGTTGAGGATGCGGCCGGCCGCGAAGACGCCGAGCATGCGGCGCACCCGCACCTCTCCGGTGCGCGTGTCGACGGCGACCTCGGCGAAGTGCGCCCCGAAGGCGTGGCGGGCGTACGGGGACTTCTCGGCGGTCTCCTCGGTGGTGTCGGCGGTGACGGTCATCCCGTCGGCGGGCAGCGGCCCGGTGCGCGCGGCGAGCCGTTCCGCGAGCGTGGAGGCGGCCTTGTGCACGGCCCAGCCCCAGGAGGCGGTGCCGGACGAGCCGCCGGCCAGCGGGGCGTCGGGCAGGTCGCTGTCGCCGATGTCGATGGCCACGTCGTCCAGGGGCGCGCCCAGCGCCTCGGCGGCGATCTGCGCGAGGACGGTGCGGGCGCCGGTGCCGATGTCCGTGGCGTTGACGGCGACGCGGTAGGTGCCGTCGGGCGCGGCGTGCGCGGTGGCGTGGCTGGCGCTCGCGTACACGGGATACGTGGCCGAGGCGACGCCCGTGCCGAGCAGCAGGGCGCCCTCGCGGCGGACGCCGGGGGCCGGGTCGCGTCCGGCCCAGCCGAAGCGTTCGGCGCCCTCGCGCAGGCAGGCGGCCAGGCCGCGGCTGCTGAAGGGCTTGCCGGAGTCGGGTTCGTCGGCCGGGTCGTTGCGCAGCCGCAGCTCGACGGGGTCGACGCCGAGTTCCGCCGCGAGTTCATCCATGGCGGATTCGAGGGCGTACATGCCGGGGCACTCGCCCGGGGCGCGCATCCACGACGGGCTGGGCACGTTCAGGGCGGTGACCCGGTGCGTGGTGCGGCTGTGCGCGGAGCCGTACATGACGCGGGCGGGTACGGCGGCCTGCTCCACGAACTCCTTGACCTTCGAGGTGTGGGTGGTGATCTCCTGGGCGACCGAGGTGAGCCTGCCGTCGGCATCGGCGCCGAGCCTGACGCGCTGCACGGTGGGCGCCCGGTGCCCGACGAGCGCGGGCATCTGCCGCCTGGGCAGGGCGAGTTCGACGGGGTGGCCGGTGTGCAGGGCGGCCATCGCGGCGAGCACGGCCTGCGGGCGCGGGGTGCCCTTGGAACCGAAGCCGCCGCCGACGTGCTCGGAGACGGCGGTGACCCGGTCGGTCCCGATCCCGAAGGCGGCGGCGAGGCTGTCGCGCACCTTGGTGGCGCCCTGGCTGGAGTCGTGGACGGTGAGGTGCCCCGCGGGCGACCAGTGGGCGGTCGAGGCGTGCGGCTCCATGGGGTGGTTGTGCAGGGGCTCCAGGGTGTACGTGACGTCGACGCGTACGGGCGACGCCTCGAAGGCCCCGTCGAAGTCACCGCGCTCCCGGACTGCGGGGTAGCCGCCGTTGGCCTGTTCCGGGGTGTAGAGGCCGGGGTGGTCCTCGGTGAGCAGGACGTCGTGCGGGGTGGTCTCGTACGTGATGTGGAGGGCGTCGGCTCCGGCCCGGGCGCTCGCGAGGCTGTCGGCGACGACGAGCGCGACGGGCCAGCCCCGGTGGGGCACCCGGTCGTCCTGGAGGACGGCGAGGATGGGGTCGTCCGGCTCGGCCAGGCGCGGCGCGTTGTCGTGGGTGAGGACGGAGTGGACGCCGGGGTGGGCGAGGGCGTCGACGGTGCGGACGGCCGTGACCCGGCCGGACGGCACGGTGGCGGGCACCGGCCAGGCGTACAGGCAGCCGGGCAGGCCGCGTTCGGCGGCGTAGCGCGCGGCGCCGGTCACCTTGGCGCGGCCCTCGCGGCGGACGGCGGGCGCGCCGAGCGGCTGGCGGGCGTGGCTCATGGCGGGATCCTCGGCTCTTCAGGTGCGGGCGGTGAGTTCGGCGAGGGCGTCGACGGCCAGGTGCCGGGCGAGGCGGACCTTGAACGCGTTGTCGCGCAGCGGGCGGGCCTCGGCCAGTTCGGCGTCGGCGGCCCGGAGGAACGTGGCGTCGGTGGCGGGTGCGCCGCGCAGGATCTCCTCGGCGGCGCGGGCCCGCCAGGGGCGGTGGGCGAGTCCGCCGAACGCCAGGGCCGCGTGCTCGACGTGCCCGTCGCGTACGCGCAGCACGGCGGCGACGGAGGCGAGGGCGAAGGCGTAGGAGGCGCGGTCACGGGCCTTGCGGTAGAGGCAGACCGTGCCGTCGGCCAGGGGTGGCAGCAGCACTTCGGTGATGAGCTCGCCCGGCCGGACGACCGTGTCGGCGTCGGGGTTGTCGCCGGGCAGCCGGTGGAAGTCGGTCACCGCGACGGTCCGTTCGCCCTCCGGCCCGTGCAGCACCACGTCCGCGTCGAGCGCGGCGAGGGCCACGGCCATGTCGGAGGGGTGCGTGGCGACGCATTCCTCGGAGTGCCCGATGACGGCGAGGTCGCGGTGGTTGCCCTCGACGGCGGGGCAGCCGGTGCCGGGTTCGCGCTTGTTGCAGGGCTTGGACGTGTCCTGGAAGTACGGGCAGCGGGTGCGCTGGAGGAGGTTGCCGCCGGTGGTCGCGATGTTCCGGAGCTGCCCGGACGCGCCGGCCAGCAGCGCCTGCGAGAGAGCGGGGTAGCGGGTGCGCACGGCGGGGTGGGCGGCCAGGTCGCTGTTGCGGACGGTGGCGCCGATGCGCAGGCCCCCGTCGGCGGCGTCCGTGACCTGGTCGAGCGGCAGCCGGCTGACGTCGACCAGCATGCCGGGGGTCTCCACCCCGAGTTTCATCAGGTCGACCAGGTTGGTGCCGCCGCCGAGGAACTTGGCGCCCGGGTGGGCGGCGCAGGCGCGTACCGCGTCGGTGACGGTCTCGGCGCGCAGGTAGGCGAAGGGTTTCACGACGCCACGTCCTCGATGGCCTCGACGATCCGCGGGTAGGCGCCGCACCGGCAGAGGTTGCCGCTCATCCGCTCCCGGATCTCCTCCGGGCCGAGCCGGGCGGGGGCGGCGACCGGGGCGTCGTGCGGGGTGACGTGCGAGGGGTGGCCGTCGCCGGCCTCGGCGAGGACGCCGGCGGCGGAGCAGAGCTGGCCCGGTGTGCAGTAGCCGCACTGGAACGCGTCACGCTCCAGGAACGCCTCCTGGAGCGGGTGCAGCCGCTCGCCGTCCGCCAGGCCCTCGACCGTGGTGATGCGCGAGCCGTCGTGGGCGACGGCCAGCAGGAGGCAGCTGTTGGCGCGGCGGCCGTCCACGAGGACGGTGCAGGCGCCGCACTGGCCGTGGTCGCAGCCCTTCTTCGCCCCGGTGAGGTCCAGGTGGTGGCGCAGCGCGTCCAGGAGGGTGGTGCGGTGATCGAGGGTGAGGGTGCGCTCGGTGCCGTTGATGTGCAGGGTCAGGGTGGCGGAGGGGAGGTCGCCGGGCGCCGGCGATTCGGCGGCGCCGCCCTCCCACGAACTGGTCGGGTCCACGCGCGACACCTTTCGACGAAGTCACTTTTGTCCGATTTCTACCAGATGCGGGCGGCGCCTCGGCCCCCTCGCACCCCCGCACGGGGCGTTCGGCCTACTTGTTCTCCAGGCGCAGGCGCACCTCCTCCTCCTGGTCGCCCGACACCGTGCCCACCACCCGGACGGCGAAGGCGTCGGCCAGTCCGCCCCGGAGCCGGTCCACGGCGTGGTAGCCGCCCTGCACGTCGAGCGTGACGGGAGCGCCGAGCGCCACGGCCCCCGAGACCACCCGGGCCTCGGACACGTCGACGGTGGCCGCCCACGCGGTGGGGCGCCTGCCGGCGGACTCGTGGGGTACGTCGTCCGAGGAGCGGTCGGTGGTGAAGGCTGCCCTCAGCACGTCGAAGACGGTGCGCGCGTCGTCCTCGGGGCACTCGCTGAGGACGACCGACACCTCCTGGTCGTGGTGGTCCTCCGTGGTCTGTCGCTTGTCCGGTGCGCTGTTCACCGCGGCTCCTTCCGTAGGGGCGTTGCCGTACTGTCCAGGCTGACCCCGCACACGGTCGGCTGCGACAGGAACGGCCCGGACTGCCCCGCGTGCCCGGTGCGGCGGGGGCTCACACAGCTCGAAACATTTTCGGCGCTCATATCCACTTAAAACATGAATTCGATCGCCGTCCCGAGTGACGCCTGTGTCCTGGGGTATGCGGCAAGCATGGACGTTTCGGATGGAGCCCTGAATTCCCTGGCGGTCACCCTCGCGGACGGACGCGGCGCGACCGGCGTCGTGCTCGGCGTGATCGGCGTGCTTCTGGTGATCATGCTGCTCGGCGCCTTCCTGCTGGGCAAGCGACGGCACGACCAGGAGCTGCCCCCGCCCCGGCCGGACGAGCAGCCGGTCGGCCCCGGCCACCGCAGCCACGAGGAGAAGCCGGACGTCCACGGTGACGACCGCTTCCCGGCGGACGGCCGGGGCCTGTCCCCCTACGAGCTCGGCGAGCACGGCAACGAGCCGATCCGCCACGAGGACGACGACAAGCGCGACTGACCGGCCCGCTGCCGGGATCCGGGGGCGGGTGGCGGAGTCGCGTTTGCGGGAGCGGCCGCGCCCGGCGAGGCTGGGTGACGGTACCGAAGCCCGTCGGCACATCTGCCGCATCCCCCATGAAGGCAGTGGCACCATGACCCCAAGCACCTCCGGTACGGCGCCCGCGCGCGCGGCCCTGACCGGGTCCGCCGCTCCCTGCTGGGTCAATCTCATGACCCGCGATCTGAAGTCCGCCCAGGAGTTCTACGGCCCGGTGATGGGCTGGAGTTTCCGCCCGGGCAGGCTCGGCGACGAATTCTCGGTGGCCCGGCGCGGCGATGTGCCGGTCGCCGGCATCGGGGCCGTGGCCACCGCCTTCCGGGTCGCGGTGGCCTGGACGCCCTACTTCGCCGTCCGCGACGCCGATGTGGCGGCCTCCCGCATCCGGGAGCGCAGCGGCACGGTCGCGGTGGGTCCGCTGACACTCGGCAAGGGGCGCGGCGCGCTGGCCGCCGACCGGGACGGCGCCGGGTTCGGCATCTGGGAGCGGACCGCGCCGGCGACGTCGCCGCCCGCCCCGGACGACTACGCGCACGCCTGGCTGCGGCTGCGCACCCGGAGTGCCTTCGAGGCCGCGATCTTCTACGGCGAGGTGCTGGACTGGGCGAGCGGGCAGCCGGGGGCCTGTGAGGTGTCGTACGCGAAGGACGAGGTGATCGTCCAGTGCGGGGGCCGCCAGCTGGCCCGGATCAGCTCCGGCGCGGTCGAGGCCGCCCCCGATCCGCTGGTCCGCCCGCACTGGCAGGTCAACTTCCCGGTGGACGACGTGGCCCTCGCCGTGGAGCGGGCGCGCGGGCACGGGGGCTCCCTGGTGGAGGAGCTGACGGGCTCCGAGGGCCGGGAGGCCACGCTCCTGGATCCGGACGGCGGGCTCTTCACCGTCACGGACGTCCACGGCGCGTCGGACACCGACGCGGCCTGACGGGCCCGGCTCAGACGACCGGCAGCAGCAGCTCGGGCCGGTCCCACATCACGGCGGGCGGCGCGGCCCGTACGGTGCCGGTCCGCTCCGCGCCCACGGCCAGGTAGAAGCCCTCCGCCGGCGGATGCGAGACGACGCGGACGCCGGGCAGCCCCCGCGCCTCCGCCTCCGCCCGCAGGTGGCCGATCAGCAGCCGCCCGGTGCCGGCGCCCTGGGCGTCGTCCGCGACGAAGAGCAGGTCCAGCTCGGGCGGGTCCAGGACGAGCGCGTAGAAGCCGAGCACCCGGTCCGTCGCCTCCCGCACGGCCACGAAGACCTCATGGGCCTCGATGTAGTCCGGCCCCACCCGGTACCCGGCGACCATCGGCGCGTAGGGGCCCTCGTAGGCGCGCGAGGACCGGACCAGCCGGGTGAGGCGCTTGGCGTCCCGCGCGGTCGCCCGCCTGACACGGACCGGGCCGCCGGATGCCCGGCGGCCCGTCGGCGTCACGCTTGATCTCATGGGGCCGAGTATGACGCACTCCCCCCGGGGGGGCGGCCCGGGCCGCTTCAGGAGGCGGCGCGTGCGGTGCGCCACTGCGCCACCAGGGCGTCCACGTCGAACGGGCGCAGGTTCAGCAGGGGTCCCGGCGGGGGCCTGCGGACGGCCTCGCGGATCTTGTCGTTCACCTCGGTCAGCGCCCGGCGCACCTCGGCCTCCGTCCGGATCTCCGGCAGGCGGGCGACGACGTCCTCGGCCTCCTTGCGCAGCGCCAGCGCCGGCGGAAGCACCGACACCCCTTCGCGCTGCATCTTGGACTTGATCCACCAGGCTTCGTCGTACGGGGCGCTCAGCGCCTCGATCGGCTTGCCGAACCCGGGCAGTTTCGAGACGTCGCCCTTCCGTTCGGACTCCCGGATCTGCTGGTCCACCCATGATTCGAAGCTGACACCCGCGGGTTTGCGCTCGGTCACCGTGTTCCCCTCTCGGAGTACGCCTGCTGCGGCGTCTCCCACCCTATCGAGGGGCCTCCGGGGCCCGTCGGCCGCGGATGTCCGAGCCGGCTCGTCTCGAACGCGTTCGCCGGGGTACACGAGCGTCACGCCCGGCCGGAAGGCATGCCGGGCAACGAACCCGAAGGGGTGGTGGGAGTGGAACACAGCGACCCGCGGACCGACTACCGCCGGGGGTGGTGGCGATGACGACCCTCGTGATCATCCTCGCGGTCGTCGTGGTGGTGGCCGCCGGAGCGTTCCTCGTCTTCGGCCGGAAGAACGGCGGCCACGGCCTGCGGCGGCGTTTCGGACCGGAGTACGAGCGTGCCGTGGCCCGGCACAACGGCGACACCAAGGCCGCCGAGCACGAACTGAACGAACGGCTGAAGCGGCACGGCTCGCTGGACGAGCGTGCGCTGACGGCCGAGGAGCGGGAGCGCTACCTCGCGCGCTGGGCGCAGGTCCAGGACCGGTTCGTCGACGCGCCGCAGCAGGCGGTGGCCGAGGCGGACACGCTCCTCGCGGAGCTGGCCCGGGACATGGGCTTCCCCGACGGCAAGGACTTCGACGAGCAGAGCGACGCGCTCTCGGTCCACCACGCCAAGCACGTCCACGGCTACCGGCGCGTGCACGCCGCCCGGCGCGGCGAGGGCGACACCGAGCAGCTGCGGACCGCGCTGGTCGAGGCCCGCGGCCTCTTCGACGTCCTCGTATCGAACGGCACGGACCGCCCGGTCCACCGGGACGAGCACCATCACGCGGAAGGAAGTGGCACGGCATGACCAAGGACACCGACCCCACCCCGCGGCCCACGGCCGCGCCCACGAGCCGTCCGGACACCGGGGCCCGGGCCGCCGGAACAGCCGCCCCGCACTTCTCCGACGACATCTCGGCCCGCCCGCCCCGGACGGCGCCCTCCGCTCCCCCGGCCGCCGCGCCCGTCCCGCTGTCCCAGAAGGACCTGGGGCACAAGGACGCGGACGGTACGGGGCGGCCGGACACCCCGGCCCGTCCGACGGACGCGGACCGGGACACCGACACGCGGACCTTCCGTACGACGGCCCCGCACACCCCGGACCGTGACGGCCGGGCGCACGCCGCGCACGACGGGGGCGACCGCCTCCTCCCGGCCGGCGACCAGGACAGGCTGGCCCACCGGCTGCACCAGGCGGTGACCGACTTCGTGGAGAGCCCGCACCGGGCGGTGGAAGAGGCCGAGTCCACGTTCGACGCGGTGGTCGCCGGCCTCACCGACGCGCTCAAGGAGCGCCGCAGCGCCCTGCACGTCGGCGAACGGGACGGCGGCGACCCCGGTGCCCGCACCGAGGAGCTGCGGATCACGCTCCAGCACTACCGCGACCTGACGGAACGCCTCCTGAAGGTATGACACGAGCTCGGAGAGCGAAGGCTGCCCCGGCACCGGGAGTGCCGGGGCAGCGGGCTGTGCGGGGGGCGGCCGACTACTCGCCGGTGTAGACGACCAGTTCGCCGCGCAGGCGTCGCAACGTGGGCCCCGGGACGCGCAGGCAGTCCCGTACGTATCCGTCCAGGCCGCCCCAGCGCTCGTCCATGGCGGCCAGGGCCGTGTCGAGGTAGCGGGAGCGTACCTCGGTGATCGCCGAGGCGATCTCCGGGTCGCCGCCCGCGTCGAGGAAGCCCTGCACGTACGGACGTCCGACGATCCGCAGCACCGGGTTCACCGCGAGGAACTCCTGCCGCACCACATCGCGCGAGGCGCCCAGGATCAGGAGCAGCAGGGCCGCCCCCCAGCCGGCGCGGTCCTTGCCGGTGGCGCAGTGGAAGAGCACCGGCCGCGCGGCGGGGTCGGCGGCCGTGTCGATGAAGGCCCGGTACGCGGCCGCGGCCCCCGGGGAGAGCACGAGTCGCCGGTACGTCCGGGCGACCGCTTCCTCGGCCTTGCCGCTGCCCAGCAGCCGCTCGGCCTCGACGGGGTCGGCGAGCAGCGCGCGAAACCGCGCGGGCGTCACGCCCGGGTTGTCACCCAGCACGTCGGCGACGAAGAGCCGGGCCCCGGGCGGCAGGGCGTCGGGGGCGGAGCCCCGCTCGTCGGCGGTCCGCAGGTCGACGACCGTACGGATGCCGAGCGCGGCCACGGCCGCGGCGTCCACCGGGTCCAGTCCGCCGAGCCGGCCGGAGCGCAGCACCGTGCCCGGCCGGACCTGGCGGCCCGGACCCAGCGTGATGCCGCCGAGATCGCGCAAATTGAGGGCGGAGACGGTCGGGACGGCCCTGACGGTGTGCACGATGGATTTCCTCTTCTCCCGGCACGCATCCGAAATGATTTCGGCCTGGCCGGATCAACGTCGCATGATGTCGTCACATCGACAAAGTAAAACGCCGGAGATCATCGATCGGCCGCGCGGGCAGGCGGGAGCCACGCGAAGCGGTCTCCCCGCGGGCGCCCCGCGCCCCCTGTTCTCACCCGGCCAGCAGGCGCGCCTTCTGGGCCTCGAATTCGGCCTCCGTCAGAATGCCCTGCTGCTTCAGCGCGGCCAGCCGCTCCAGCTGCCCGATCGTGTCCTCACCGGGCGCGGCCGGCCGCGGAGCGGGCGGAGGCGGCTGCTGGGCGGCGTACTGCTCCGCCTCCTGCTGCGCGAACCTGGTCTGCTGGCGCTGCTGGACCCGCCCGGAGACGGCGGACGCGGTGCCGGCGACGACGGCCGTACGCGCGGCGGCCCCGATGAGGCCGGGTCCACGACGGTTCATTCCGGGGCCTCGGAAGATCGGCATGGCGTGTTCCCCTTCCGGTGCGGGCGTCAGCCGGCGTGGCCGGCGGCGGAGGCGGCGGCTTCCGCGACCGCGGCTGGAATCCGTTCGTGGGCGATGACCTGCCCGCCCGAGGCCCGGACCGCCTCGGTCAGCGGGACGGCCCACAGGTCCTCCCACACGATCAGGGCGGCGGAGCTCCCCGGCGGCACGCGCTCGCCGAGCAGCCGGATGTCCTCACTGCTCAGCATGCCGCTGACCTCGCCCTCGACCGGTTCGAAGGAGACCAGGTCCTCGGGGTCCAGATCATCCAGCTCGACGGCCTGGACGGTGCCGTCCTCGGCCCTCTGCACGAAGGTCAGATCGAGGATGCGCACCGCCTTCGAGGCGACCGCGTCGGCCAGCGCCGGCGCGATGGCGCCGGTGAACCGGCTGCCGGGAAAAGCGACGACGAGGTATTCCACTGGTCCCACGGCCACGGGCGCGTCCTCTCCGCATGAATGGTTCGTGAGCAGCATAACTTTGGGCAATCACTGACGCACCATGGCAAAACAGCACACAACGGCAGGAGCGGCTACGCGACAGTAAGTAAAGGATCAAGTGCGCTGAGGGAGGGCAAGGTCACAGGCCGACGCACTGCTCCTCGCCGGGGAGCTGTCCTAGCATCTGGGCCATGACGGTCCAGCCTGCTGACGGGCTTCCGCTGGCCGCCGGATTCCCCGACCCCGCCCATGAGCAGTGGCAGAGCCTTGTCGAAGGCGTGCTGCGCAAATCGGGCAAGGACGTGTCGGGACCGGCCGCCGAGGAAGCACTGTCCACCACGGTGGAGGACGGGCTCATCACCCGGCCCCTCTACACCCCGCGCGACGACGCGCCCGATGCCGGTCTCCCGGGCTTCGCCCCGTTCACCCGCGGCGGCAAGCCCGAAGGGGGTACGGCGGGCGGCTGGGGCGTACGGCAACGGCACGCGTTCGCCGATCCCGCCCGGCTCAACGAGGCCGTGCTCGCGGACCTGGAGAACGGCGTCACCTCGCTGTGGCTGGCCGTCGGCGGCACCGGCGGCGTGCCGGTCCCCGGTCTCGAGCGGGCACTCGACGGCGTCCTGCTCGACCTGGCGCCCATCGTCCTGGACGCGGGCGCGGAACTGGACGCCGCGGCGGCCGAATTGCTGCGGCTGTACGCGGAGCGCGGTGTCCCGGCCGGGCGGGTACGGGGCAGTCTCGGCGCCGATCCGCTGGGACGCGCCGCGCGCGAGGGCGCCGAGCCCGACCTGGCGGAGGCCGTCCGCTGGGCGCTGCGGTGCGCCGAGGAGTTCCCCGGGCTGCGCGCGGTCGTCGTGGACGCGATGCCGTACCACGAGGCGGGCGGTTCGGCGGCCCAGGAGCTGGGCGCCTCGCTGGCCACGGGCGTCGCCTATCTCCGGGCGCTGACCGGGGCCGGGCTCGGCGTCGAAGCGGCGTGCGCGCAGCTGGAGTTCCGGTACGCGGCGACCGCCGACCAGTTCCTGACCATCGCGAAGATGCGGGCGGCGCGCCGGCTGTGGGCGCGGGTCGCCGAGGTCTGCGGAGCCCCGGGCGCCGGGGCGCAGCGGCAGCACGCGGTGACGTCGCCGGTCATGATGACGCGGCGCGATCCGTGGGTGAACATGCTGCGGACCACCCTCGCCGGCCTCGGCGCGGGCGTCGGCGGGGCCGACGCGGTGACCGTGCTGCCGTTCGATCACGCGCTGGGCCTGCCCGACGCGTTCGCCCGGCGCATCGCCCGCAACACCTCCACGATCCTCCTCGAGGAGTCGCACCTCGCCCGGGTGATCGACCCGGCGGGCGGTTCCTGGTACGTGGAGCGGCTGACCGACGAACTCGCGGAAGCCGCTTGGGCGTTCTTCCAGGAGATCGAGCGGGCGGGCGGCCAGGCCGCGGCGCTGGACTCGGGGCTGGTCGCGGAACGCGTCGCGGCGACCTGGGAGGCGCGCAAGAGGGACCTGGCGCGGCGCAAGGAGCCGGTGACCGGGGTGAGTGAGTTCCCGCTGCTGTCCGAGCGCCCGGTGGAGCGCGAGCCGCTCCCGGCGGCCCCGGCACGGGGCGGCCTCCCGGTCGTCCGCCGCGACGAGGCGTTCGAGGCGCTGCGGGTCCGCTCGGACGCCCACCTCGCGGCGACCGGCGGCAGGCCGCGCGTGTTCATCGCCGCGCTCGGCCCGGCGGCGGTCCACACCGCGCGGGTCTCCTTCGCCGCGAACCTGTTCCAGGCGGGCGGCATCGAGCCGGTGCACGAGCCGGTGCGGGTGGACGCGTCCTCGGTGGCCGGGGCGTTCGCCGCCTCGGGGGCGGACACGGCGTGCCTGTGCTCCAGCGACGCGCTCTACGCCGAACAGGCCGCGGAGGTCGCCGCGGCGCTGGTCGCGGCGGGTGCGCGGCGTGTGTACCTGGCGGGGCGGCCCGGCGCGTACGACGGTGTCGACGAGTACGTCTTCGCCGGCTGCGACGCGGTGGCCGTGCTCTCCTCCCTTCTCGACCGGATGGGTGTGGCGTAATGCGTATCCCCGACTTCTCCGACATCGGGCTCGGACCGGGCGGTGCCCCCGAGGCCACCGAGGACCAGTGGCGTGCCGCGGTCAAGGAGTCCTCCGGCAGCTCGGCCGCCGATCTGCTGTGGGAGACCCCCGAAGGCATCACGGTCAAGCCGCTGTACACCGGGCACGACCTGGAGGGCCTCGACTTCCTCGGCACGTACCCCGGCATCGCGCCGTACCTGCGCGGTCCGTACCCGACGATGTACGTCAACCAGCCCTGGACGATCCGGCAGTACGCGGGCTTCTCCACCGCCGAGGAGTCCAACGCCTTCTACCGGCGCAACCTGGCGGCCGGGCAGAAGGGGCTGTCGGTCGCCTTCGACCTGCCGACGCACCGCGGTTACGACAGCGACCACCCCCGGGTGACGGGCGATGTCGGCATGGCGGGTGTGGCGATCGACTCGATCTACGACATGCGTCAGCTCTTCGACGGCATCCCGCTGGACCGGATGTCGGTGTCGATGACGATGAACGGCGCGGTGCTGCCGGTGCTCGCCCTGTACATCGTGGCCGCCGAGGAACAGGGCGTACCGCCGGAAAAGCTGGCCGGGACCATTCAGAACGACATTCTGAAGGAGTTCATGGTCCGCAACACCTACATCTATCCGCCGAAGCCGTCAATGCGGATCATCTCCGACATCTTCTCGTACACGTCACAGAAGATGCCGCGCTACAACTCGATCTCCATCTCCGGCTACCACATCCAGGAGGCCGGGGCGACGGCCGATCTGGAGCTGGCGTACACCCTGGCCGACGGGGTGGAGTACCTGCGCGCGGGGCGGAACGCGGGGCTCGACGTGGACGCGTTCGCGCCCCGGCTGTCATTCTTCTGGGCGATCGGCATGAACTTCTTCATGGAGATCGCGAAGCTGCGCGCAGCCCGGCTGCTCTGGGCCAAGCTCGTGCAGCAGTTCGAACCGAAGAACTCCAAGTCGCTGTCGCTGCGGACGCACTCGCAGACGTCCGGCTGGTCGCTGACCGCGCAGGACGTGTTCAACAACGTCACGCGCACCTGCGTGGAGGCGATGGCCGCCACCCAGGGCCACACCCAGTCGCTGCACACCAACGCGCTCGACGAGGCGCTGGCCCTGCCCACGGACTTCTCCGCGCGCATCGCCCGCAACACCCAGCTCCTGCTCCAGCAGGAGTCCGGCACCGGCCGGGTCATCGACCCCTGGGGCGGCAGCGCGTACGTAGAGAAGCTGACCTACGACCTGGCGCGGCGGGCCTGGCAGCACATCGAGGAGGTCGAGGCGGCCGGCGGCATGGCGAAGGCCATCGACGCCGGCATCCCGAAGCTCCGCATCGAGGAGGCCGCCGCCCGCACCCAGGCCCGCATCGACTCCGGCCGCCAGCCCGTGATCGGGGTCAACAAGTACCGGGTCGAGACCGACGAGAAGATCGACGTGCTCAAGGTCGACAACTCCTCGGTGCGCGCCCAGCAGATCGAGAAGCTGCGCCGGCTGCGCAAGGAGCGCGACGAGCGGGCCTGCCAGGACGCGCTGCGCGCGCTGACCGCGGCCGCCGGGCGCGACCCGGGCCCCGGCCTGGACGGCAATCTGCTGGCGCTGGCCATGGACGCGGCCCGTGCGATGGCAACGGTGGGCGAGATCTCGGACGCCCTGGAGAAGGTGTACGGCCGGCACGCGGGCCAGATCCGTACGATCTCCGGTGTGTACCGCAACGAGGCAGGGGAGTCGCCGTCCGTGGACCGCACCCGCGCACTGGTCGACGCGTTCGAGGAGGCGGAGGGGCGGCGTCCGCGCATCCTGGTCGCCAAGATGGGCCAGGACGGGCACGACCGGGGCCAGAAGGTGATCGCGACCGCCTTCGCCGACCTGGGCTTCGACGTGGACGTCGGCCCGCTGTTCCAGACGCCGGGCGAGGTCGCCCGGCAGGCGGTCGAGGCGGACGTGCACATCGTGGGCGTCTCGTCGCTGGCCGCTGGCCACCTCACGCTCGTCCCGGCGCTCCGCGAGGAGCTGGCCGCCGAGGGGCGCGAGGACATCATGATCGTGGTGGGCGGGGTGATCCCGCCGCAGGACGTGGACGCGCTCCTGGAGGCGGGCGCCGCGGCCGTGTTCCCGCCCGGGACGGTGATCCCGGAGGCGGCCCACGACCTGGTGACGCGGCTCGGGTCTTCGCTCGGCCACGAGCTGTGAGCCGCTGAGCGATGGCCCCGAGGATCGATCTCGACAGTTACGTGAAGGGCGTGCTCGACGGGAAGCGCGCGCACATCGCGCGCGCCATCACCCTCGTCGAGTCGACCCGGCCCGACCACCGGGCGCTGGCGCAGGAGCTGCTGCGCCGGCTGCTGCCGCACTCGGGCCACGCCCGGCGCGTCGGCATCAGCGGGGTGCCCGGGGTCGGCAAGTCGACGTTCATCGACGCGCTCGGCACCATGCTCACCGGGCTCGGGCACCGGGTCGCCGTCCTGGCGGTCGACCCGTCGTCCAGCCGGACGGGCGGTTCCATCCTGGGCGACAAGACCCGGATGGAACGGCTGGCGGTGGACCCGGACGCCTTCGTGCGCCCCTCCCCCACCGCCGGCACGCTCGGCGGGGTGGCGAAGGCGACCCGCGAATCCGTCGTGGTGATGGAGGCGGCGGGCTACGACGTGGTGCTGGTGGAGACCGTCGGTGTCGGCCAGTCGGAGACCGCGGTCGCCAACATGGTCGACACGTTCCTGCTGCTGACCCTGGCACGCACCGGTGACCAGTTGCAGGGCATCAAGAAGGGCGTGCTGGAACTCGCGGACGCCATCGCCGTCAACAAGGCGGACGGCCCGCACGAGCGCGACGCGAAGGCCGCGGCCCGTGAACTGGCGGGCGCGCTGCGGCTGATGCACCCGGCGGACGCGGCGTGGACGCCGCCCGTCCTGACGTGCAGCGCGCGCGAGTCCACCGGTCTCGACACGCTGTGGGAACGGCTGGAACAGCACCGGGCGCTGCTGGAGTCGACCGGCCGGCTCGCCGCCAAGCGCAGCGAGCAGCAGGTGGACTGGGCCTGGACGATGGTGCGCGACGAACTCCTGGAGAGCCTGCGCGGCCACGCCGGCGTGCGGGCGGTGGCGCCGGACCTGGAGCGGCGGGTGCGGGAGGGGACGCTCCCGGCGACGCTGGCCGCCGAGGAGATCCTTGCCGCGTTCCGGGGGCCCGGCCCGGCGGTCTGAGCGTCCGCCGCCCGCCGCGCCCGGTCACATCCGGGTGTGGAGGGCGGCGGTGTGCTTCCGGACCTGTTCCGGGGTGAGGTAGCTGTCGGTGTACTCGAAGTCCCGCAACGTCGCCGGCTTGCGCATCTGGAAGCCGGTACGGACGAAGTCGTCGCCGGCGGCGGCGTTGATCAGCCAGTTCGCCATGACGCGGGCCTTGGCGACGTTGGTGCGCAACGCCGACCAGTGGTAGCCGCGCGCCACGGCCTGGGCGGCGATGCCGTGCATCTCGATGCCGAGCGGCTTGGACACGGCGTCCTTGCCGCCGAGGTCCACGACGAGCCCGAGGTCCTTGTGGACGTAGGGCTGAAGCGGCTGGTTGCGCAGCTTGGCGAGCACGTTGTCGGCGAGTTTGCGGCCCTGGCGCAGCGCGTGCTGGGCGGTGGGCGGACAGATCGCACCGTCGCCCTTGGCCAGGTCGGGCACGGCGGCCACGTCGCCGAGCGCGAAGATGCCGTCGTGGCCGGGCAGCGTCATCTCGGGCGTGACGGCGAGCCGGCCCTTCACGGTCTCCGCTTCGAAGGTGCCGACCAGCGGGCTGGCGGCGACCCCGGCGGTCCAGATCAGCGTCCGGCAGGGCAGCACCCGGCCGTCGGTGAACGTCACGGTGTCCGGCCCCGCCTCGGCGACGGACACACCGAGCGACACCTCGATGCCCCGGTCGCGCAGCACCTTGAGGGCGCTGGCGCCCAGCTTGTCGCCCAGCTCGGGCATGAGCTTCGGGGCGATGTCGATCAGGTGCCACTTGACGAGCTTCGGGTCGAGGCGGGGGTAGTGCCGCAGCGCGTTCGTGGTGAGGCGCTGGAGGCAGGCGGCCGTCTCGGTGCCGGCGTACCCGCCGCCGACCACGACGAACTGGAGCCGGGAGGCCCGCTCCTCCTCGTCGTCGCTCGCGTCCGCGAGGTCGAGCTGCGCGATGACGTGGTCGCGTACGTAGGCGGCCTCGGCCAGCGTCTTCATGCCGCGGGCGTGGTCGAGGAGCCCGGGGATGTCGAAGGTCCGGGTGACGCTGCCGGGGCTGAGGACGAGGTGGTCGTACCGTTCGTTGACGATCTCGTCGGTGATCTTGCGGATCACGCACACCTTCGCCTCGGGGTCCACGCCGATGGCCCCGCCGGGGATGATCCGGGTGCGGTGGCGGCTGCTGCGGCGCAGCGACAGCGCGACGGACTGCGGGGTCAGTACTCCGGACGCCACCTGGGGCAGCAGGGGCAGGTAGAGCTGGTACGAGAACGGGGCGACGAGCGCGACGTCCGCTTCACCGGGCCGCAGCCCCCGCTCCAGACGGCGTACGCACTCGACCCCGGCGAAACCGGCTCCGACTACGAGAATCCTGGGTCGTGCCACAGTGATCGTCCCTTCTGGGGGTCTGCACGGTCGTCCGTTCGCCTGCCCCGTCACACGCGCCCGTCACCTCTCATCTTCACGACCGGGAGGCGAGTGCGCCTGCTGGGACGGCAGAACGGACGACCGGGGCGGGTCACCTGGACAGGTAGGCGACCACGCCGCAGGCACCGCCCGCCGCGCCCGCGCAGACCACGGCGGCGGCGACGCAACGGACGCGCAGCCGGTGGTACCGCTCGGTGTACTCGCCGCGCAGTTGCAGGGCGCGCGCGGAGATCCGCGCCAGCACGACCCGGGATTCGGCGGTCCGCTCGGCGGTGTAGACCCGCTCCACGTCCTCGCGCTGGGCGGTGGTGAGCCAGGGCAGCTGGTCGGTGAAGCGGCGGGCGAGCCCGCGGGCCCGCTCGGCCTCGGCGTTCCACAGCAGGTAGCCCTCCAGCTGGGCCAGTCCCCGCGCGCTCTCGGTGTCCGGGCCGGCCGGCGCCCGCCTCTCCTCGCCGCTCACGCCTGCTTGTCCCCCGGCGCCACCGTCGCGGAGGTGTGCGGCCGGGTGGCCGCCTCCTCCAGCTCGCGCACGGCGGGGTGGTGCAGGTCGAATGCCGGGGATTCGGAGCGGATACGGGGCAGGGTGACGAAGTTGTGCCGGGGCGGCGGGCAGGAGGTCGCCCACTCCAGCGAACGGCCGTAGCCCCACGGGTCGTCGACCGCGATCTGCTTGCCGTACTTGGCGGTCTTCCAGACGTTGTACAGGAAGGGCAGCATCGACAGGCCGAGCAGGAACGAGGAGATGGTCGAGATGGTGTTCAGCGCGGTGAAGCCGTCCGCGGCGAGGTAGTCCGCGTACCTGCGGGGCATCCCCTCGGCGCCGAGCCAGTGCTGCACCAGGAACGTGCCGTGGAAGCCCACGAACAGCGTCCAGAAGGTGATCTTGCCGAGCCGCTCGTCCAGCATCTTGCCGGTGAACTTCGGCCACCAGAAGTGGAAGCCGGCGAACATCGCGAACACCACGGTGCCGAAGACGACGTAGTGGAAGTGCGCGACCACGAAGTACGAGTCGGAGACGTGGAAGTCGAGCGGCGGGGACGCCAGGATCACCCCGGTCAGGCCGCCGAAGAGGAACGTGACCAGGAAGCCGACCGACCAGAGCATCGGTGTCTCGAAGGAGAGCGAGCCCTTCCACATCGTGCCGATCCAGTTGAAGAACTTCACCCCGGTGGGCACCGCGATGAGGAACGTCATGAACGAGAAGAAGGGCAGCAGCACCCCGCCGGTGACGTACATGTGGTGCGCCCACACCGTGATCGAGAGGCCGGCGATGGCGATGGTGGCACCGATCAGACCGATGTAGCCGAAGATCGGCTTGCGGCTGAAGACCGGGATGATCTCCGAGACGATGCCGAAGAACGGCAGGGCGATGATGTAGACCTCGGGATGGCCGAAGAACCAGAAGAGGTGCTGCCAGAGCAGCGCCCCGCCGTTGGCCGCGTCGAAGACGTGCGCACCGAACTTGCGGTCCGCCTCCAGTGCCAGCAGGGCGGCGGCGAGCACTGGGAAGGCGAGCAGGACCAGCACACCGGTCAGCAGCACGTTCCAGGTGAAGATCGGCATGCGGAACATCGTCATGCCGGGCGCGCGCATGCAGATGATCGTGGTGATGAAGTTGACCGAACCGAGGATCGTGCCGAACCCGGAGAAGGCCAGACCCATGATCCACAGGTCGCCGCCGACCCCGGGCGAGCGGACGACGTCGGTCAGCGGCGAGTAGGCGAACCAGCCGAAGTCGGCGGCGCCGTTCGGGGTGAGGAAGCCGGCCACCGCGATGAGCGAGCCGAAGAGGTAGAGCCAGTAGGCGAACATGTTCAGCCGCGGAAACGCCACGTCCGGCGCGCCGATCTGGAGCGGCATGATCCAGTTCGCGAAGCCGGAGAACAGCGGCGTCGCGAACATCAGCAGCATGATCGTGCCGTGCATCGTGAACGCCTGGTTGAACTGCTCGTTCGACATGATCTGCATGCCCGGCCTGGCCAGCTCGGCGCGCATGAACAGGGCCAGCAGACCGCCGCCCAGGAAGAACGCGAACGAGGTGACCAGGTAGAGCGTGCCGATCGTCTTGTGGTCGGTGGTGGTCGCCCACTTGATGACGACGTTGCCGGGCTGCCTGCCGCGTACCGGCAGCTCGTTGGAGTACGACTCCTCGTCCTCGGCCGTACCTGGTGTGCCCGTCGTCGTCACGGGGCCGCTCCTTCGCTTGTGCATCCCTGTTACCGGATGCAGCAAAGCAGCGAAGCGGGCCCGTCGCGCGGCCCGGCACCCGCCGGGGCGCGACATTCACTCGTCAGGGGGGTTGAGGGCCGTCCTCCGGAGACGCCGACGCCCCGGCGCGGCGGGAGCCGGCCGGGGCGTCGGTGACCGTCGGGTCAGACGAGGCTCGCGATCGCCTGGTTGAACGTCGCGGAGGGACGCATGACGGCCGCGGCCTTGGCCGGGTCGGGCTGGTAGTAGCCGCCGATGTCGGCCGGCTTGCCCTGGACCGCGATCAGCTCGTCCACGATCGTCCGCTCCTGCTCGGACAGCGTCTTGGCGAGCGGGGCGAACGCGGTGGCGAGCTCGGCGTCGGCGGTCTGCTGCGCCAGCTCCTGGGCCCAGTACAGGGACAGGTAGAAGTGGCTGCCGCGGTTGTCGATGCCACCGAGGCGGCGGGACGGCGACTTGTCCTCGTTGAGGAACGTGGCCGTGGCCCGGTCCAGCGTGTCGGCGAGGACCTGGGCGCGGGCGTTGCCCGTGGTCTGCGCGAGGTGCTCGAAGCTGACGGCGAGGGCCAGGAACTCGCCCAGGCTGTCCCAGCGCAGGTAGTCCTCCTTGACGAGCTGCTGCACGTGCTTGGGCGCGGAGCCGCCGGCGCCCGTCTCGAAGAGGCCGCCGCCGTTCATCAGCGGGACGACGGAGAGCATCTTCGCGCTGGTGCCGAGCTCCAGGATCGGGAAGAGGTCCGTCAGGTAGTCGCGGAGCACGTTGCCGGTGACGGAGATGGTGTCCTCGCCGCGGCGGATGCGCTCCAGGGAGAAGGCGGTGGCCTCCTGCGGGGTCATGATCTCGATCTGCAGACCCTCGGTGTCGTGCTCGGCGAGGTAGGTCTTCACCTTCTCGATGAGCTGCGCGTCGTGGGCGCGGTCCGCGTCGAGCCAGAAGACGGCCGGGTTGCCGGTCGCGCGGGCGCGGGTGACGGCCAGCTTGACCCAGTCCTGGACCGGCAGGTCCTTGGTCTGGCACATGCGGAAGATGTCGCCGGCGCCGACGGCCTGCTCCAGCACGGCGTTGCCGGCGGCGTCCACGACGCGGACGGTGCCGGTGGCGGGGATCTCGAAGGTCTTGTCGTGGCTGCCGTACTCCTCGGCCTTCTGCGCCATGAGGCCGACGTTGGGCACGGAGCCCATCGTGGCCGGGTCGAAGGCGCCGTTGGCGCGGCAGTCGTCGATGACGACCTGGTAGACACCGGCGTAGCTGCTGTCCGGCAGGACGGCGATGGTGTCGGCCTCGTTGCCGTCCGGGCCCCACATGTGGCCGGAGGTGCGGATCATGGCCGGCATGGAGGCGTCCACGATGACGTCGCTGGGGACGTGCAGGTTGGTGATGCCCTTGTCGGAGTCGACCATGGCGAGGGCGGGGCCCTCGGCGAGCTCCGCCTCGAAGGACTCCTTGATCTTCGCACCCTCGGGCAGGGCCTCCAGGCCCTTGAGGATGCCGCCCAGACCGTCGTTCGGGGTCAGGCCGGCCGCGGCGAGCGCGTCACCGTACGCGGCGAAGGTCTTCGGGAAGAACGCGCGTACGACGTGGCCGAAGATGATCGGGTCGGAGACCTTCATCATCGTGGCCTTGAGGTGCACGGAGAAGAGGACGCCCTCGGCCTTGGCGCGGGCGATCTGGGCGGTGATGAACTCGCGCAGGGCGGCGACGCGCATGACGGAGGCGTCGACGACCTCGCCCGCGAGGACCGGGACGGACTCGCGCAGGACGGTGGTGGTGCCGTCGTCGCCGGCGAGTTCGATGCGCAGGGTGCCGGGCTCGGCGATGACCGCGGACTTCTCGGTGGACCGGAAGTCGTCGACGCCCATGGTGGCGACGTTGGTCTTCGAGTCGGCGGTCCAGGCGCCCATGCGGTGCGGGTGGGTCTTGGCGTAGTTCTTGACCGACGCGGGGGCGCGGCGGTCGGAGTTGCCCTCGCGCAGGACCGGGTTGACGGCGCTGCCCTTGACCTTGTCGTAACGGGCGCGGACGTCCTTGTCCTCGTCGGTCTTCGGGTCGTCCGGGTAGTCCGGGAGCGCGTAGCCCTGGGCCTGGAGCTCGGCGATCGCGGCCTTCAGCTGCGGGATCGAGGCCGAGATGTTCGGCAGCTTGATGATGTTGGCGCCCGGCGTGGTGGCCAGCTCGCCGAGCTCGGCGAGAGCGTCGTCGATGCGCTGGTCCTCCCGGAGGCGCTCGGGGAAGCCGGCGATGATCCGGCCCGCCAGGGAGATGTCCCGGCTCTCGACGGTGACCCCGGCCTTGGAGGCGTACGCCTCGATCACGGGCAGGAACGAATACGTCGCCAGGGCCGGGGCCTCGTCGGTGTGTGTATAGATGATGGTCGAGTCAGTCACCCTGTGCTCCGCTCCACGTCTGCAACATTGCTTGACATCAAGATATCTCGTGAGCGGCGCGGGCTCGACAGGGCCCTGCCCCACACCGGCCGGAAGACGTCCTACGGCCGGCCGCCGGGCGGAACGCCCTCGCCCCTGGGCACCGGTCCGGGCGGGGTGCCGTCGCCGAAGGGGCGTCCGCCGAGCTGTTCGCGGTGGTGCGGGGTCAGCCAGCCGGAGAGGTCGGGGCCCGCGGGCACGATGCCGGTGGGGTTGATGCCGGTGTGCACCCGGTAGTAGTGCTGCTTGATGTGGTGGAAGTCGACCGTGTCCCCGAACCCGGGGGTCTGGTAGAGGTCTTTGGCGTACGCCCACAGCACCGGGTCCTCGGAGAGTTTCCGGCGGTTGCACTTGAAGTGGCCGTGGTAGACGGCGTCGAAGCGGACCAGGGTGGTGAAGAACCGGATGTCCGCCTCGGTGATCGTGTCGCCGACGAGGTAGCGCCGGTCCGCGAGCCGCTCGGACGTCTCCGCGAGGCGGCGGAACAGTGCCTCGTACGCCTCCTCGTAGGTGTCCTGGGTGTCCGCGAAGCCGGCCCGGTACACCCCGTTGTTGACGTCCCGGTAGATGCCCTCCATGACCGCGTCGATCTCCGCGCGCAGCGGCTCGGGGTAGAGGTCGGGCGCACCGGACCGGTGCAGGGCGGTCCACTCGGTGGCGAGGTCCAGGGTGATCTGCTGGTAGTCGTTGGTGACCAGCTTGCCGCTGGGTACGTCGACGATCGCCGGGACGCTGACGCCGCCCGGGTAGTCGCGCTCGCGGGCGTCGTACGCCTCGCTGAGGTAGCGGATGCCGAGCACCGGGTCGCGGCCGCCCGGGTCGAGCGTGAAGCGCCAGCTGCGGTCGTCCTGGAGCGGGTCGACGACGGCGAGCGAGAGGGCGTCCTCCAGGCCGAGCAGCCTGCGGGAGACCAGGGCGCGGCTGGCCCAGGGGCAGGCCCGGCTGGCGACCAGCCGGTAGCGGCCCGCCTCGACGGGCCAGCCGTCGCGGCCGTCGGCGGTGACGCGGTCCGCGAAGTGGCTGCGGGAGCGCTTGAAGGGCTTGTGTCCGTACGAGCTGTTGCCGTCGGTGCCGGCGGAGTCGTTCATCGCGTTCTCCTCAGGAGGCGGCTGCGGGAGGTGGGGAGTGCTGTGTACGGCGTCTGCCCCGTCGGCCGCCGCCCACGTCGGCGAGCGCGACGAGAAGGGCGCCGACGACGAACGCGACGGAGACGATGAGCCCGTGGTCGTACGCGTCGGACCAGCCGTCGCCGCCGACCTGGGCGAAGAACACCGCTCCGACGGCGGCGATTCCGATGGCGGAGCCGACGCGCTGTCCGGTCTGGAGGGTGCCGCCGGCGCTGCCCGCGGTGGCCACGGGCACCTCGGAGAGGGTCAGGGTCTGGTTGGGTGCGATGACCAGGCCGCTGCCGAGCCCCGCGAAGAGCAGCGGGGCGGCCATCGCCCAGCCGGCGCCGCGGCCGGGCACCAGGTGGACGGCGAGCGCGGTGGCCCCGAGGCCCACGGCCACGGCGGCCAGTCCGATGACCACGAGGGGCCGGCCGAAGCGCCCGACGAGCCTGCCGCCGGGACTGGCGGCGACGGCGGAGCCCAGCGCGAAGGGGGTGATCGCCAGACCGGCCTGGAGGGCGGTGTAGTGCAGCCCGCTCTGGAGGTAGAGCGTGGTGATGAAGAAGATCGAGGTGAATCCGGCGAAGTACAGCAGGATGAGCAGGCAGCCCAGCCAGTACGAGCGCACCTTGAAGAGCCGGAGGTCCACGACCGGCTGGGTGCCGCGCCGGCCGCACCGGGCCTCCCAGCCGACGAAGGCGACGAGCAGCGCCACGGCCAGGACGAGCAGCAGCCACTTCTCGTCGCCGGGCCACTGGCGGGACTGGACGAAGGGCAGCAGCAGGGCCAGGACCCCGGAGCCGAGCAGCAGCACACCGAGCGGGTCGAGGTCCCGCAGCCGGACCTGACCGGCGGACGGGGTGTCGGGCAGCAGGCGGCGGGCCAGCAGGAGGCAGACGAGGCCCAGCGGCAGATTGACGTAGAACACCCAGCGCCAGCCCTCGTCCGCTCCGGCCGCCTGGATGAGCAGGCCGCCGAGCAGCGGCCCGACGGCGGTGGAGATGCCGACCACCGTGCCGAACATGCCGAAGGCGCGACCGCGCTCCCGGCCCTGGAACATCTGCTGGATGAGGGCGGAGATCTGGGGCGAGACCATCCCGCCGGCCAGCCCCTGGACCAGGCGGGCGATCACCAGCCAGAGACTGGACTGGGCGGCGCCGCAGGCCGCCGAGGACAGCGTGAAGAGAGCGAGCCCCGCCATGAAGACCGCGCGCCGGCCGCGGGCGTCGCCGAGCCGCCCGGCCGGGATCAGGAACAGGCCGAAGGCCAGGGCGTAACCGGACAGGACCCATTGCAGGTCGGACTCCGGGGTGTGCAGCCCCGCCTTGATGGACGGGAGCGCGACGTTGACGATCGAGACGTCCAGGAGGGTCATGAACCCGGCGACCAGGCAGACGGCGAGCGCCCGCCACCGTCGCGGATCGGGCGTGTCGTGCCGGTCGGAATCCCGGTCCCCCGCGCTCTCTGCCATGGTTCGCACCCTAGGGGGCGCGCCCGGATTCCTCACCCCGGCTGGTCCACCCGGCCGTGCGGGGGCCGCGCGGCCGCGGGCCGGTTAGGGTACGGCGCATGCAGTCGTACACGATCGGGCAGGCGGCCCGGCTCCTGGGCGTCAGCCCCGATACCGCCCGGCGCTGGGCCGACGCGGGGCGCGTCGCGACCCACCGCGACGAGGGCGGCCGCCGCCTCATCGACGGCCGCGACCTGGCGGCGTTCTCCGTCGAGGTCGCACAGAACGGCGCGGGCGACGAGGACGTCTCGTACACCTCCGCGCGCAACGCGTTCGCGGGCATCGTCACCGCCGTCAAGCTGGGCGATGTGGCCGCGCAGGTCGAGATCCAGGCCGGGCCGCACCGGTTGGTGTCCCTGCTGACCAGGGAGGCCGTCGAGGAACTGGGCCTGGAGGTCGGTGTGCAGGCCACCGCCCGGGTGAAGTCGACCAGCGTGCACATCGACCGCGCCTGAGCGGTCAGCCCGTGCCCTTGCGGGCGGCGGCCAGGATCTTCACCACGGTGTGGAAGAAGCGGGTGGTCGCGTCGCGGCCCAGGACGCCTTCCTGGAAGCCCTTGGCGGCCGGGGCCTTGCCGTTGATCAGGTGCCAGACGACGAAGGCGTCGTGATCGGTGTGGCCGATGATCTCCATGTCCTTCTTGGGGGAAAGCATCGGCAGCGCCAGATCCGGGGCGATGCGCGCGGTCGTGAACACGACGCAGCAGCGGATGTCGTCGGTGACCGTCACGTCCTTGAACGGGTCGAGCGCGATCAGCGCCTCCAGCTCGGGAACCGTGCGCAGGCACACCGCGACGTCGTAGCCGAGGGCCCCGGCGAGATGACCGCCGATCCGGGCGGCGAGCGCGTCCCGGTCGGTCTCGTCGGACTCGAAGAACACGTTGCCGCTCTGGATGTAGCTGCGCACGGAGGCGAGACCCAGCTCCGTGAAGAGTCCGCGCAGGCGCTCCATCTTCACGGATCGGCCCGGCACGTTCAAACCCCGGAGAAGTGCGATGTACAGCAAGTCCGATCACCTGTTCATGCGGGAGGAACGCGGGGTGCGGCCGACGCCGACAGCGTAGCCCCGCCGCCTGCGCGGCGGCGCGCTCACCGCCGCGCACACTTGACGGCATGACGGCCAAGAAGACCACCCGCCGCAGCGCGGGGCTCCTGCTGTTCCGCACCGGTGCCGGGCGCGGCCTCGAAGTGCTCATCGGTCACATGGGCGGCCCGTTCTGGACGGGGCGCGAGGAGGCCGCGTGGTCGGTGCCCAAGGGTGAGTACGCCCCCGACGAGGAGCCGCGGGCGGCGGCGCGGCGGGAGTTCGAGGAGGAGTTCGGGCATCCGGCGCCGGACGGTCCGTGGGTGGCGCTGGGCGAGGCCCGCCAGCCCAGCGGGAAGACGGTCACCGTGTGGGCGCTGGAGGGCGATGCCGACCCGGCGACGGCGGTGCCCGGCACGTTCGCGATGGAGTGGCCGCGGAAGTCGGGGACGGTGCGCGAGTTCCCGGAGATGGACCGGTTCGCCTGGTGCACGCCCGGGGAGGCGGCGGAGCGGCTGGTGAAGGGGCAGCGGGTCTTCGTGGACCGGCTCCGCGAGCACCTGGCGGGCGGTGGCGCGACCAGCGCGGGTGGAGGCGGGTGACGGTGCGGCGGGACGCCGTCGTCCTCGTGTACGAGGAAGCCCGTGGGGCCCGTCCCGCCGTACGGGCGCGGCCGTTGTGCCGGCCGCGCCCGTACGGCGGGGTCCGCCCGGTCAGCTCTGCGGGAGGATGACCGCCCGGCCGTTGATCTTGCCGGCGTGCAGGCGTTCGTAGGCCAGCGGTGCCTCGTCCAGCGGGTACGTCTCGACGTGGACGTCCACCGCTCCCGCGTGGGCCAGGTCCAGCACCTCGGCCAGTTCGGACCGCGATCCCCAGTAGGGGGCGGTGACCGTCGTGTTGAACGGCAGGACGCCGAAGCCGACGGGCAGCGTTCCGCCGCCGATGCCGACGATGGTGACGTCCGAGTCGATGGCGGCCGCCGCGCCCGCCGTGGCGACGGTCGGCGGGGCGCCGACGAAGTCCAGGACGACCTGGGCGCCGATGCCGCCCGTCAGTTCACGGATGCGGGCGGCCGCGTGCTCGTCGGACAGGACGGTCTCGTGCGCCCCGACGGTGCGGGCGAGGGCGAGCTTGTCCTCGGTGACGTCGAGGGCGATCACCCGGGCCGACGTCAGGGCGCGCAGCAGCTGGATCGCCACGTGGCCGAGGCCGCCGGTGCCGATGACGACGGCGGTGGCCCCGGGCACCAGCTTCGGCAGGGAGCGCTTGATGGCGTGGTACGGGGTGAGGCCGGCGTCGGTGAGCGGCACGGTGCGTACGGGGTCGAGGTCGCCGATGGGCACGAGGTGGCGCGGGTCGTCCACGATCATGTACTCGGCCATGGCACCGGGCGAGCCCAGGCCGGGCGGGTTGATGCCGAGCTCGGCGGCGCGCAGGCAGTAGTTCTCCTTGCCCTCCGCGCACTTCACGCAGGTGCCGCAGCCCCAGGGGCCGTAGACGGCGACGGACTGGCCCGTCTCCAGGCCGGTGACGCCGTCGCCGAGCGCGGCGATCGTGCCGACGCCCTCGTGGCCGAGGGTGAGCGGCAGCGGGTACGGGAACTGGTCCGCGGTCCAGCTCATCACGGCGATGTCGGAATGGCAGACGCCGGCCGCCGTGACCTTCAGCAGCACCTGGCCCGGACCCGGCTCCGGGTCGGGCACGGTGACGACCTCGGGTGCGGCGCCGATCTCGCGGTACTGAACTGCCTTCATGGGGTCCTCCTCGACCTCTGTGGCTGTGACTCGTGTGCTGGCCCCCGAAACCCCCGAAGCCCCCTGTTTTCCTCGCTCCTCCGCGCCCCCGGGATCCCCCGCCGCGGTCAGGAGGCGGAGTAGCCGCCGTCCACCAGGTGGTAGCTGCCGTGGATGAACGAGGCCCGGTCCGAGAGCAGGAACGCGGCGAGCTCCGCGACCTCCTCGGACGTGCCCAGGCGGCCCGCCGGGTGCAGCGAGATCAGGTGGTCCCGGGCCGGGCCCTCCGTGTCCCGCAGCAGCGGGGTGTCGATGAAGCCCGGGCCCACGGCGTTGATCCGGACGTTCTGGGCGGCGTACTCCAGGGCGGCGGACTTGGTGAGGCCGACGACGCCGTGCTTGGCGGCCACGTACGCGGGCGAGCCGGCGAAGCCGTTGGTGCCCAGGATCGAGGACATGTTGACGATCGCGCCGCCGCCCGCGGCGACGATGGCGGGCAGCTCGTGGCGCATCGAGTAGAAGACGCCGCTGAGGTTGGTCGCGACGACCCGGTCCCAGTCCTCGACGGCGTACTCGCCGGTGGGGTTGCTGGGACCGCCGATGCCCGCGTTGTTGACGGCGAGGTGCAGGGCGCCGAAGGTGTCGACGGCGAACCGCACACCCGCCTCGACGGACGCGGGGTCGGTGACGTCCATGGCCACGGCGGCGGCCCGGCCGCCGGCGCTCTCCAGGGCGGCGGCAGCCTCGCGGGCGCTCGCCTCGTTGTAGTCGGCGACGACGACGGAGGCGCCCGCGCCGGCGAGCCGGTGGGCGAGGGCCAGGCCGATGCCGGAGGCCCCGCCGGTGACGAGGGCGGTGCGGCCGGCGAACTCCTGGTCGGTGGGGGTGGTGGTGCTCATGGGGTGCCGTTTCCTTCCGTGGCGGTGCGGGTGGTGCTGTGCGGTGTGCCGATGCCGGGCGGCGCGGGGCCGGTGAAGAGTTCGCCGGCCAGGGCGTCGAAGGCCCGGTCGACGAGCCGGGGCAGCTCGTCGGGGCGGTCCCCGCGCACCCAGGCGGCCTGGGCGGCGAGGAGGGCGCCGGCTCCGGCGGCGACCGTGACGGCGGGCCGCAGGTCGCTGAGGGGGTCGGTGCCGAGCCGGTCCGCGACGATGGCGACCGAGTCCGCCTGCGCGTCCACCCGGATGTGGTGGAAGGCCGCGTAGAGGGTCGGTTCGCGCTCGGCGAGGACCAGCAGCTCGTAGATGCGCGGGCGGCGGTGCCAGGCCGGGACCACGGGGTCCTGGAGCCAGTCCTGGACGGCCCGGCGGTACGCGGTGAGCGGGGGCTCGCCCGCCGGGCGGGCGCGCAGGGCGTCGTTGATCCGGTCGCCGTCGCCCCGGACCGAGTCCAGGACGGCGTCCTCCTTGCCGGCGAAGTACCGGCTGAAGGTGCGGCGGTCCAGGTCGGCGCGTTCGGCGATCTCCTCGACCGTGACCTCCCTGAGCCCCCGGTCGAGCACGAGCTCGAAGGCGGCCCCGGCCAGCGCGTCCCGGGTCCGGCGGGCCTTGCGGCCCCGCCTGTCCGGAATCTTCCGTTCCGCTTGCATGTGTGCCACCGTACACCCGAAAATGTCCCGGCGCGACAGAAGTCGCACCGGGACAGAAGGGTGGGGGTACGCCCGTCAGCGTCCACTGAACACCTCGGCGGCCCCTACCGCCTCGTGCCCCGCCGGAACGGGCCGGGCCGCCTCGGCGGAGGTGGCGCGGCGCAGGGCCAGCACGGCGACGTCGTCGCGCCGCACCCCGCCGGAGAACTCCTCCAGGTCGTGTTCGAGCGCGTCGAGCACTCCCTGGGGGCTCCGGCGCGCCCAGCGGCTCAGCCGGTGGTCGAGCGGGTAGAAGCGCCCGTCGGCGTCGCGGGCCTCGGTGACGCCGTCGGTGAACATCAGGAGCGTCGCGCCGGGCGGGAAGTCGAGCCGTTCCGCGGTGCGGCCCTCGTTGCTGAGCTCCGCCATGCCCAGCGGCACGGAGGTGTGGCGCAGGGGCACGGGGACGGCGACCCCGTCGTGCAGCAGCCGGGGCAGCAGATGGCCGCAGTTCACCGCGCGGACCCGGCCGTCGCCGTCGAAGCCGAGGACGAGCGCGGTCACGAAGCGTTCGGTGTCACCGGTCTGGGCGGCGAAGGCGTTCTGCCGGGTGACGGCGTCCTCCAGCCGGTCCACGACAGCGGTGAGGGAGGGTTCGCGGATGGCCGCCTCGCGGAACGCGCCGAGGACGGCGAAGCCCACACCGATGGCGGGGAGCCCCTTGCCCTGGACGTCGCCGATGATCACCCGGGTGCCGTACGGCGACTGGACGACCTCGTAGATGTCCCCACCGACCAGGCGGTCCTCCTCGATCGGCGTGTAGGTGCCGTGGGCGGTGATCTGGTCGGTCGGGATGGGCAGGGGGCGCAGGATCTGCCGCTGGAGGGCGACGGCGGCGGAACGCAGCCGGGCGATCTCGGTGGCGTGCCTGACGCGCAGGGCGCAGGCGGCGACGCTGAGCAGGCAGGCGAAGAGGGTGAAGACGATGCTGCTGATCACGTCCCACGTGGTCCCGCCGGTCGCCGCACGCGTGACGACGGCCGCCCCGGTGACCCAGGCGCCGGCGACGGCGGTCTGACCGACCGTCCCGAAGACCGAGACGAGGGCCGGCGCGACCACGAGGAGCGGCACCAGCCGCAGGTCGTTGCCGGCGAGGACGTCGAGGCTGACGATCACGGCGGTCAGCAGGGCCAGGCCACCGGACAGCGCCCCGTTCCCGATGCGTGGAGCGCGCGCTGCCGCCTCTCCCGCCTCGGTGCCGGGGAGCGCCGCACGGGGCGCCGGCCGGCTCAGGAGTCCGAAGGTCACGGCCCTCTCCTTCCGGGATCGGCCGGCACCCCGCGTGCCGGCGTTCCCTTCCATTCGACCCCGCGGAGGGAAGGGGCACACGAGGCTTACGGCCCGACGGGCCCGGCCGAAGGTCCCTGAACGCGTCCGAGGCCGGTGCCGCCCGGCCCCGGAGGCACCCGTCGGATCAGCGCGCGGCCGTCACGCCGGCGGGGTGGCCGGGCGCCGGCACCTCCGGCCCGGGCGGGACGACGGCGGCCAGGAACTCGACCCGCCGGCGGAGCTCGAAGCCGAGCGCCTCGTAGAGCCGGACGGCGCCGGTGTTGGCGGCGGCCGCGTGCAGGAACGGGGTCTCGCCGCGCCGGCGGATCTCGTGGGCGACGGCGCGCACGAGTCCGCCGCCGAGTCCCTGGCCGCGGACCGACGCGTCGGTGCAGACGGCGCTGATCTCGCTCCAGCCCGGCGGGCGCATGCGTTCGCCGGCCATGGCGACCAGCACCCCGTCCCGGCGCACCCCCAGGTAGGTGCCGAGCTCCACGGTCCGGGACTCGAAGGGGCCGGGCCGGGTGCGGGCGACGAGGTCGAGCATCTCCGGTACGTCGGCGGGGCCCAGCCGGACCGCTTCGGGGAGGGGCGCCGCGGCCACGCCCGCGTCGACCAGCTGGACGCCGTCGGCGTGGAAGGTGATCTCCCAGTCGGCGGGCGGGGGCTCCCGGAACGCGGTGATGGTGACGCCTCCGCCCGGTCCGGTGAGCGCCGCCACGTCGGCCCAGTCGGCGGGCCCGGGGTCCGGCGGGAGCGCGACCCAGGGGGCGACCTCGGAGGCGTAGCGCAGCACGCGGCCCCGGCGTTGGGCGAAGCGGGCGTGGGTGCCGCGCAGGGCGGCACCCACCGGGTCGTCCAGGGGGTGGCCCGGGTCCGGGTGCGGACTCACGCGGTCACCTCGATCACGGTCTTGCCCAGGGCGTGGCCGTCCTCCACCGCGCGCAGCGCCTCGGCGGCGCGATCGAGGGGCAGGATCCGGGTCACGTGGGTGCGCAGGGCCCCCTCGACGGTCAGCCGCGCCACTTCGTCGAGGACGGCGGCGGTACGGGCCCGGCGGACGGGTTCTCCGCCGAGCTCGGCCACCAGGGGCCTGCCGCCGGCGCTGATGAGCGCGGCCGGGTCGACCAGGCCGGCCGCCTCCCGCAGGGTGTCGCCGCCGACCAGGTCGAAGACGGCGTCCACGCCCTCGGGGGCGGCTTCGCGCACCCGGTCGGCGAGACCGGCGCCCGACGGGACGTGCTCGGCGCCCAGGGACTCCACGAATTCCTTCTTGGCCTCGCCCGCGACGCCGAGGACCCGGAGGCCCGCGTGGCGCGCGAGCTGGACGGCGGCGCTGCCCACGCCGCCGCCGGCCCCGGTGACCAGGAGCGTGGCACCGGGTGCGAGGTCCAGCTGGCGCAGCCCGTCGTACGCGGTGGCGGCGGCGACGGGCAGGACCGCCGCGTCGGTGAAGGACAGGGCGGCCGGCTTGCGGGCGGTGACCGCGACGGGCATGAGCGTGTACTCGGCGTACCCGCCGGTCAGGGGGGAGCCGAACACCTCGTCGCCGGGTGCGAAACCCTCCACCCCGGGGCCGGTCTCCACGACGGTGCCGGCGGCCTCGCTGCCGAAGACGGCCGGGAACGGCGGCGGCTCGCTGCCCGGCCTCGTCCAGCCGGTGCGCAGCTTCCAGTCGACCGGGTTGACGCCTGCCGCGCGGACGGCGACGAGCAGTTCACCGGGACCGGGTTTCGGCCGTTCCAGTTCGGTGAGGACCTCCACCTCCGGTCCGCCGTTGCGGGTGAACACGTACGCCTTCGGCATGAGCTCCTACTCCCCTGTTCCGTGCGACGGCGCCCCGCTGACGGACGCCACAGGTGCGGCAAGGACGAGTGGCGCGCGGGTATTCCCGTACCGTCGATTTCGACTCAATCAGCGCCGGGTACCAGCCGGTGGGCCCCTGCGGCGTGCCGTCCTGTGGCACGCTGATGGCGGCCGTCCCACCGGGCTCCCCCGTACCGGTGGGGCGGTCCTCGCCCGTCGCGCGGCCGTGGCCCCGCCCGGTCAGTCGCGGCCCCTCTCGGGGGCCCGGCCCGCGTAGTAGGTGGCGATCATGTCCTCTTCGCCGTGTCCGGCGGCCTCGGCGCGCTCGAAGCGGGCGGCCGACGCGGCGGCCAGGTCCAGCCGGACACCGGCCTGTGCGGCCGCGTCGAGGATGAGGCGGGTGTCCTTGAGGGCGGTGGACAGGGCGAAGCTCGGGGTCAGGTCCCCGTCCAGGACGGCGGCGGACTTGGCGTGGAGGTAGCCCGAGTCGAGCGGTCCGCCCTCGACCAGGCCGAGGAACGCACGCGGGTCGACGCCGAGCCCCTCGGCGAGGTTCAGGCACTCCGCGACGCCGCCCACCATGTTGACCACCCAGGCGTTGACCACGAGCTTCAGCCGGGAGGCCGCCCCCGGTTCCTCCCCGGCCCACACCGTGCGCTGCCCGATCGCGTCCAGCACCGGTCCGACCACCGCACGGGCGGCCTCGGGGCCGGAGACGAGGACGGTCAGCGCACCCTGCTCGGCGGGCTGCCGGGTCCCGACGACCGGGGCGTCGAGGTGGATCAGGCCGAGGTCGGCGGCGCGCTGGGCCAGTTCGACGGCGCCGTCCGGGCCGACCGTGGAGGTCTGGAGCAGCACCTGGCCCCGGTGCAGGCCCTCGGAGGCGGCGGCGAGGGCGGCGGCGACGGCGGTCGTGTCGGTGAGCGCGGTGAGCACGACGTGGGCGCCGCGCACGGCCTCCTCCGCCGTGCCGGTGACGGTGGCGCCGTCGGCGGCGAGCGGGGCGGCCTTGGCCTGCGTGCGGTTCCAGGCCCGGACGTCCAGACCGGCGCGGAGCAGGCTGCGGGCCATGGCCGCGCCCATGATCCCGGTGCCGAGTACGGCGACGACGGGCCGCTGCGGTGCGGCGGGGACTGCTGAGGTCATGGGGTTCCCTTCGTCGGCCGCTCCCCGGGGGGCGCGGCGGCTTCGGCTTCTCAGGGCTGCCGCAGCGCGCCTTCCAGCACGGCGGCGTGTACGGCTCTGGCGAGTCGCGCGCCCCAGCGGGAGCGCGGCCCGGCGAACGGTTCGGCGGCGCCGGCCCCGGGACCCGGTTCGGGGGCGGCGAGGCAGACGGCGTCCGTGGGGGTGCCGGAGCAGTCGAGCCCGGCGTCCAGGAGCGCCTGCACCTTGGCCTCCGTGGCGGTGGCCACGGCGTTGACCAGGGCGGCGTCGGACAGCGGCACCGGGAACGTCACCACGATGTTCACGGTGCCGGGGCGCGGCGGTCCGCCGGTGCCCTCGTCCGGCACGGCGGCCCAGCCGCGCACGCCCAGACCGCAGGTGGCGGTGGCGTGCACGTCCTCGTCGTCGGCCGTGGTGTACGCGGTGACGTCCGCGGCGGTCATGAGGCCGGCGCCCGGGCCGGTGAGGCGTGCGGCGGCGGCGATCTCGGCGAGGTGGCGGTCCGGGTCCATGCGGGGGTAGCCGCCGGGCACCTGCGCGTTGAGGATCCACTCGCGCGGGCCGATGCCGCCGCCCAGGACCGCGCTGCTGCACACCCGCCAGCCGGGGCCCAGCCGCCACGCGAGGTGGTGCAGCTCAGCGCCGTCCTCGCGTCGGGCGAGCAGTTCGCCGCGTTGCGCGGGGAGCCGGATGCGTACGGAACGGATGGGCACCCCCGGGTGGCGCGGCGGGACGTCGGTCGTCGGTCGGCGTGGACCCGTTGATCATATGTGCCGGGGCGGGGGCGTCCGGGAGGTGCCCCGCTCCCCGGCAGCGGTGCGCATCACCGGGCCGTTCACCCGGATGGCGTAATGGGCACGAGAGCCGCGCACCCGCGTGACACGGGCGCTGCGCCGGTCCGCGGCGGATGCCGCTCGCCGCTCCCGGTGGCCGGGCGGTTGCAGCGTCCATCCGGGTGAGGCGCGATGGAATCCGGACGCGCCTTCTCTGCTGGACCCACCCACAGGACGCGCCCGGGCGAGGAGGATTCGGATATGGGAGCCGCTGACGGTTTCACGGATTCCGGAGAGCTCGACGGCCTGACGGTGTACGACACCGAGGGCGAGAAGATCGGCAACGTGGGCCGCGTGTATGTCGACGACAGCACCGGCCGCCCGGACTGGATCACGGTGAAGACCGGCCTGTTCGGCATGAAGGAGAGTTTCGTGCCTCTCGCCGGAGCCCGTCGAGTGGGCTCCGACCTGCACATCTCCCACGACAAGAACCAGGTCAAGGAAGCCCCTCGGGTGGACGCGGACGCGCATCTGTCCGTGTCCGAGGAGGAGGAGCTGTACCGCCACTACGGCCTCACCCGGAACACCCGGGGCAAACTGGGCGACGGTTCCGGGACCGGCTCACCGACCACCGCGGGAACCGGCACCATGGGCGCGGCCGGCACCGGTGCCGCGGCCGGAGCGGGCGCCGGGGCCATGGGCGCGGCAGGCGCCGCCGGCAAGGACCGGAGCCAGGCAGCGGGCACCGGCAGGCACCGGGACACCGACACGGGTACCGCGGCGGGCCGTCCGCTGGCCGGAGCCGGCGCGGGTGCCCAGCGGTCCGGGGCCGACCTGGGCGGCAAGGAGGAGATGATCCGCTCCGAGGAGCAGCTGCACATCGGCACCGAGGAGTACGAGAGCGGCAGGGCCCGCCTCCACAAGTACGTCGTCACCGAGAACGTCACGCGCAGCGTGCCGGTCTCGCACGAGGAGGTACGGGTGGTCCGTGAGCCGCTGCAGCCGGGCGACAGGACGGCCGCGCGCAAGGGCGATCTGACGGAGCAGGACGTGGAGGTCACCCTGCACGCGGAACGCGCCACGACGCGCAAGGAGACCGTCCCGGTCGAGCGTGTCCGGTTGGAAACCGAGAGGGTGACGAATCAGGAGGAGGTCTCCGCCGAACTGCGCAAGGAGCAGATCGACTACGCGGACGGCACCACCAAGGGCGGCAAGGACATGGGCGGCAGGGACACCGGAGGCGACCTCGGCCGGGGACGCCACCGCTGACCCCTCGCCGGCATGCCGGCCGTAGCGCACGACAGGCGAAGGGCGGGCCCGCCCGACGGGCCCGCCCTCTCGTGTGCCCGGGACCGTCAGGGCAGGAAGCGCACCGAGGGCCGCCCCCGCGGGCCGTCCGGCGTCACGACCGACCTCACCCGGTAGACGTCCTCGATCAGCTCCTCGGTGACGACCTGGGCAGGGGTCCCCGCCGCGACCGCCCGTCCGCCGCTGAGCACCACGATCCGGTCGCAGAACATGGCGGCCAGATTGAGGTCGTGGAGGGCGACGACGGCGGTCAGCGGCAGCGAGGCGACCAGGGAGAGCAGTTCCAGCTGGTGCTGGATGTCCAGGTGGTTGGTCGGTTCGTCCAGCAGGAGTTCGCGCGGTCGCTGGGCGAGCGCGCGGGCGATCTGGACGCGCTGGCGCTCCCCGCCTGAGAGCGTGTGCCAGGACTGGTCGCGCCGGCCGGTGAGCCCGGTGCGTTCGAGCGCCTCGTCCACCGCCGCCGCGTCCGCGTCCGTCGGCCCCGACCAGGCACGCCGGTGCGGGATGCGGCCCAGGCGTACGACGTCCAGGACGCTCAGCTCGTCCTGGGTGACGGCGTGCTGGTCGACGACCGCGACGCGCCGGGCCACGGCGCGGCGGCCGACGGCCGTGAGGGGGGTGCCGTCCAGCGTGACGACGCCCGCGTGCGGGGCGAGGACTCCGGCGAGGATGCGCAGCAGCGTGGACTTGCCGGAGCCGTTCGGACCGATCAGGCCCACCGTCGTGCCCGGTTCCGGGGCCAGCGTCACGCCGTCCAGCAGGAGGCGGCCGCCGGCCTCGCGGCTGACTCCGCCGGCCCGCAGGCCCTCCGCCGTCCCGGTCACGCGGGCCGCCTGGTGCGGTAGAGGACGGTGACGAAGGCGGGCACGCCGATGAGGGCGGTGACGACGCCCACCGGGACCTCCTGCGGGTCGAGGACGGTCCGGGCGAGCGTGTCGACCCAGACCAGGAAGACGGCGCCGGCGAGCGCGGTGACGGGCAGCAGTCTGCGGTGGCCCGAGCCGGTGAGGGCGCGGGCGGCGTGCGGCAGGACCAGCCCGACGAAGCCGATGGCCCCGGCCGAGCTGACGAGCGCGGCGGTCAGCAGCGCGGTCGTGCAGAGCAGGACGGTGCGGACGCGTGCGACGTTCACGCCGAGGGCGGCGGCCGCGTCCTGCCCGAAGGCGAAGGCGTCGAGCGTACGGGCGTGACCGAGGCAGACCAGCAGGCTGACGGCGAGGACGGCGGAGCAGATCCACACATCGGTCCAGCCGACCCCGCCGAGCGAGCCGAGCAGCCAGAACAGCACGCCCCGGGTCTGCTCGGCGTCGGCGGCCGTCATGACGACGAACGAGGTCAGCGCCGAGAACAGCTGCATCGCGGCGACCCCGGACAGCACGACCCGGTCGGTGGAGCCGCCCAGGGTGTGGCTGAGCAGCAACACCAGCGCGAACGAGCAGAGCGCCCCGATGAACGCCCCGGCCGGCAGCGACACCGCGCCCCCGCCGACACCGAGCACGACGACCAGGACCGCTCCGGTGGACGCGCCGGAGGAGACGCCGAGGACGAACGGATCGGCGAGCGGGTTGCGCAGCAGGGACTGCATGACGGTCCCGCAGACCGCGAGGCCCGCCCCGCAGACGGCGGCGAGCAGGGTGCGCGGCATGCGCAGGTTCCAGATGATGCCGTCGCGGATCGGGCTGAGCCGGGCCTCGCCGACGCCGAGGTGGGCGGCGACGGCCGACCACACGTCCACGACGGAGATCCGGGCCGGTCCGATGGTGACGGCGACCGCGACGGACAGGACGAGCAGCAGGAGGCCGCCGGTCCACAGGAGGCCGCCGCGCAGGCGGCGCGGGCGGGGGCGGTCGGGCACGGTGGTCTCCGGCGCCGTGTCGCGCGGGGCGGTGAGCCGGTCGGTGGCCGTCACCCCGCGAGCCCGGACGCGCGCAGCCCGGCGGCCACCAGCTCCACACCCTCGACCGTGCGGATGGTCGGGTTCATGGCCTGGCCGCTGAGCAGGACGTAGCGCTTGTGGCGTACGGCGTCCATCGTTTTCGTGACGGGGTTGGACTCCAGGAAGGCGATCTTCCCGGCGGCGCTCTCGGCGGTCTGCGACTTGCGGGTGAGGTCGCCGATGACCAGCAGGTCCGGGTTGCGGTCGGCCACGGTCTCCCAGTTGATCTGGGGCCATTCCTCGTGCGTGTCGTCGAAGACGTTCTTCAGGCCGAGTTCCCGGGTGATGATGCCCGGCGCCCCGCAGCAGCCCGCCAGGTAGGGGGACTCGGAGTTGGCGAACCAGTACAGGACGGAGGTGCCGGATCCGTCGACCCCGTCGGCGGCCTCGCGGATCCGGGCGCGGAGCCCCGCGACCAGCTTCTCGCCGCGCTCGGGAACGCCGAACACCCGGGACAGGTCGCGTACTTCGTCGTAGACGCTGTCCATGGTGAGGGCGCCGGTGCGGACGCCGTCGCCGTCCTTGGTGTTGTCCTTGGCCGTGCAGTCGGCGGGCGAGACGTAGGTGGGGACGCCCAGTTCCTCGAACTGCTCGCGCGGGGCGACGCCGCCCTTGGCGAGGGTCGACTCGAAGTCGGCGGCGACGAAGTCGGGCTCCTGGTCGAGGACCTTCTCGGAGGAGGGCCGGTTGTCGGCGATCCGCTTCACGCCCTCGTTGGCCTTCTCCAGGCCCTTCATCACCGGGTCGGTCCAGGTGGCGGTGGCGGCCATCCGGTCCTGGAGGCCGAGCGAGAGCAGGATCTCCGTCGTGCCCTGGTCGACCGAGACAGCGCGCCGGGGCGCGGCGTCCACGGTGACGGTGCGCCCGCAGTTCCTGAGCACGACCGGATAGCCGTCCGCCGCGCCGGACGCCTCGGCCTTCCCGGAGGGGGACCCCCCGCAGGCCGTCAGCGGCAGGAGCATGGCGGTGAGCAGGGCGGCGGAGCGGGCGGGGCCGGATATCGGCGGCACGGGGTACCTCGGCGTCTCTGGGCCCATGCGCGGGGCCCGCTGTACGGGACCCGCCGCCCGGTCCCGGACGGCGGTCGCCAGCAGGTCTTCGGACTCGGGTTCGCTCGGACGGGACGCCTTCCCGGGAGACGGTGTCTCCCAGTGGCCGTGGCCCCGCCCGTCCCCCTCACCGCTGCGCGTCAGCTCCGGATTCGCACCGGATTCCCTGACTCCCACATGGAGTTCGACTGGCTCCGGGGACGCTACCACGGGCGTCCCGCGCGGTTCGGCGCCGCCCCCGGGGCTCAGGGGCGCCGCAGGGCCACCACCGCGTTGTGCCCGCCGAAGCCGAAGGAGTGGCTGACGGCCCGGTGGACGGGCCGCACCAGCGGCACCTTGGTGACGCAGTCGATGTCGAACCCGGGCGCGGGGGCGTCCAGGTTCGCGACCGGCGGCACGATCCCGCGCTGGAGGGTGAGGATCGTCAGCCCCGCCTCGATCGCCCCGGCCGCGCCCATGCAGTGCCCGAGCACGCCCTTGGGGGCGGTGACGGGCGGCCGGTGCGGGTACACCCGGCTGATCAGCGCGGCCTCGGCGGCGTCGTTGCGTACGGTCGCGGTGCCGTGGGCGTTGACGTGCTCCACCTCGTCGGCCCGCCAGCCCGCGTCCCGCAGCGCGGCCTCGACGGCGGCCCGGGCGACCCGCCCGTCGGGGTGCGGGCTGGTGGGGTGGTGGGCGTCCGTGGTGGCGCCGGTGCCGGCGAGCAGGGCCCGGGGTTCGGCGCCCCTGGCCTCCGCGTCGGCGGCGCGCTCCAGCACCATGACGGCGGCACCCTCGCCCATGACGAGTCCGGCGCGGTCGGCGGCGAAGGGCCGGCTGAGCCGGGACAGGTCGCCGTCCGCGCGGGCGGCGGCCCCGGACCGGGCGAAGCCGGTCATGGCGATCGGGAAGACGGTCGACTCGGTCGCCCCCGCGACGGCCACGTCGCACTGCCCGGTCACCAGCAGGTCGCGGGCGACGGACAGCGCGGTGACGCCCGACGAACAGGCGGTGCAGGGGGCCATGCTGGGGCCGGTGGCCCGCATGTCGATGGCGATCTCGGCGGCGGGCATGTTGGGGATGGTCAGCAGGACCCCGGCCGGCGAGGTCGCCTCCGGCCCCCTCCGCTCGAGGACCAGCGCCTGGTCGGTGAGGTGCGCGGAGCCTCCGCTGCTGGTGCCGACGACGACCGCGACCCGGCTGCCGTCCCAGCCGGCCGGGTCGAGCCCGGCGTCGGCGACGGCCTCCCGGGCGGCCAGGACCGCGAACTTGACGTACCGGCCCATCCGGAAGGCCGTGCGGCGGCCGATCTCGGCGTCCAGGTCGATGCCGTCGACCACGCAGGCGAAGTCGATCGCGCACCCGGCGAGCGCGGGGACGGTGCGGGCCGGGCTCACCGCGGCGCACACCCCGTCCCAGGTGGATTCGGTGTCGTTGCCGACCGGGGTGATCATGCCGAGACCGGTGACGGCGATGGCCGGTGTCCTCATCGGGCGACGCCCGCCGCCGTGTGAAGGTGCTCCGTGAGCTCGGCGAGGGTGGTCCCCCGGGTCAGGACGCCGGTGTCCAGCTCGACCCCGGTGGTCTCCCGGAGGACGACGGCGAACTCGGCGGCCGCGAGGGAGTCCATGTCCAGGCTGTCCATCGTGGATTCCGGAAGGATCTCGGCCACGGGCACCCTGAAGGTACGGCTGAGTACGTCGGTGATGCGGGGGTGGATCGTGCTCATGGTCTTCCTTTCCTCGTGCTCACCCGCGTGGGGTGTCCTGCGCCGGCGCGCACGGCCCCGACGCCGGAACAACTGAACAGCGCCGCTCCGGTTACGCCTTGCGGCGAACCGATTCGCCAACGCCCGCCCCGGACGCCCCGGACCACCGCGCGAACAGGGCGACGGTCGTCCAGTAGGCGAGGAGGACGGCCCCCGCCCCGAGCCCCGGCAGGGCTCGCGCCGCACGGCGTGCCCGCGTGCCCCTCATCGCCCCGCCTCCGCGTGCCAGTGGGCCTCCGGATCGTCGTACGCGTCCGCGTACCCGGCACCCGTGATCGGCCAGTCAGCGAGCATCTCGGCGGGGAAGGCGAAGGAGTCGGCGAGTTCCGGGAGGTGGGGGGCCACCGCCTCGATGAGCCGTTCGGTGTGGTCCGGCAGCGCCTCCGCCTGAGCGGTGCTCAGATACCCGGCCGCGAGGAGGTCCCCGCTGTCGCGCGCGACCCGGCCCAGGGCGAAGAGCCGGGCCAGCTCGCCGAGCCGGTCCCGGTCCGCCCCGGGGGGCAGCGCCTCGACCGCCTCCGCGTACGCCTCGGCCGCCTGCC
>NZ_JAAGNI010000500.1 GCF_010550605.1 Streptomyces sp. SID9727 | reverse complement strand
CGCCGACGCCGGTACGGGGACGGGCGCGGGTTCCCGTACGGGCGCCGCCTCGGCCGCCGTCCGGCGCGCGAGCCACCGGCGGAGCAGGGGCCGTACGGCCTCGCCGACGAGCAGGGCGAGCGTCAGATAGAGCAGCGCGGCGAGCCAGAGGTACCCGGGCCAGGCCAGCGCCCGCTGGACCGGGAAGGGCGCGCCCGCCGGCCCGGCGACCAGGGCGCCGGTGCTGAGCAGCGGCAGCACGTACGCGGCGATCGTGCCGGCCCGGCGCCAGGGGCTGCCCTGGGCCGTCGTGTCACCGACGAACCGGCGCCACAGATAGCGGTGCACGGCCGCCAGCAGTGCGAGCACCACGACCGCCGCCAGCACGGCCCCCACGACCCTCATGCCCGCTCCCCCGCCCCGTTCATCCCGGTACCGCCCGATTCAGGTCCCGGCCGGGACCAGCGATTTCAAGCCTTTTCGGTGCGCAAGGCCCTGACGCCCCGGAACCCGATCCAGCCCACGGCCGTCCCCAGGAGAAAGGACGTGATGGCGAGCAGCAGATGCACCCAGAAGTACGCGGTCGGGTCACCGGCGTCGTCGAAAGCGAGGCCGCTGCCGTCCTTCCACAGATTCTTGGCGAAGGTGACCCAGATGACCCACGACCACGCCCCGAAGGCGAGCAGGAACCAGGAGACCGGGCGGCTGAGCTTCATGGATTCAGTATCACCGCCGCGTTCCGGGTGGCGCGGGCGGGGTGGTCCGTCCCGGCGGTCCGCCCGGCGGGTCTGGCCGCCGGTACATATATTCACATCAACTGCATGTACGTTTTCGACCGTGCCAGCTCTCAAGAAGGCCGCGTTGGCGGTCACCTCTGCCGCCCTGCTGTCCGCTTTCGCCGTCACACCCGCCTCCGCGGCCGACGGGGACGACGACGCCCCCAAGCCCCCCGCGGCCATGTCGCAGGTCGGTGGCGCGCAGCTGGGGCAGGCCGGCACCCAGGTCGCCCTCGGGCCCGGCGCCCCGGTGCTGCCCAAGAAGCTGACAGGCCGGTCATGGATGGTCTCGGACGCGGAGACCGGCGAGGTGCTCGCCGCGCACAACGCGCACTGGCGGCTGCCCCCGGCCTCCACGCTGAAGATGCTCTTCGCGGACACCCTGCTCGATGATCCGGCGCTCCTGCCGAAGACGCGGGAGTACACGGTGAAGGACGAGGACCTCGCCGGCATGGGCGAGGGCAGCAGCCTCGTCGGCATCAAGGAGGACCTCAGCTACACGGTGCACGACCTGTGGCTCGGGGTCTTCCTGCGTTCGGGGAACGACGCGGTGCACGTACTGGCCTCGATGTACGGCGGTGTGCCGAAGACCGTCCAGGCCATGCAGTCCCGCGCGGTGGAGCTCCAGGCGCTGGACACGAACGTGGTGTCGCCCGACGGGTACGACGCGCCCGAGCAGGTCTCCAGCGCGTACGACCTCTCGCTCTTCGCCCGCGACGGGCTCCAGAACGCGGACTTCCGGGAGTACTGCTCGACGGCCACCGCCCAGTTCCCCGGCGAGAAGAAGAAGGGCGGGAAGCGCGAGACCTTCGGCATCCAGAACACCAACCGGCTGCTCACCGGGGCCGACGGCGTCACCGCGTACAAGGGCATCGCGGGCGTCAAGAACGGCTACACCACGCACGCCGGCAACACGTTCACCGGCGTCGCCGAACGCAACGGCAAGGTCCTCCTGGTCACCGTCATGCACCCGGCCGACGACGAGACGCACGCCGTGTACAAGGAGGCGGCCCGGCTCCTGGACTGGGGGTTCGCCGCGACCGGCAAGGTCACCCCGGTCGGTGAGCTGGTCGCGCCGAAGTCCGCGGTCACCGGCGACGGCGCGGACACGGCCGGGGCGGGCAAGGGCGCCGAAGCGGACACGGCGGACACGGACCGGAGCGGCCACGGACCGGACACGACCGCTCGGGTGGCGGCCTCCACCGGCGGCTCCAGCGGGGTCGGCATCGCGCTGGGCATCGTCGGCGGGGTGCTGGTCCTCGTCGCGGGCGGAGTGTTCCTGGTCAACCGGCGCTGGCCGCTGCCGGACCTGATGCGTCGCCGTCCTCGCCCGTGACGCGCCGTGCGGCGGGCGTGGAGCCCTCCTCCGTCTCCGCCGCCGGCTCGTCCTCCTTGCTCGGAGTCGCCGTCCAGGCGGCGCAGAACAGCAGCAGCTTCGCCGTGAAGTTGATCCACAGCAGCAGGGCGATCGGCACCCCGAAGGCGCCGTACATGCTCTTGGACGCGACGCCCTTCATATAGCTGCCGAGCAGCAGCTTGAGCAGTTCGAACCCGACCGCGCCGATCAGCGCGGCCACCATCAGCCGGCGGCGCGGCGGTTCGACGCCGGGCAGCAGCGTCAGCAGGTAGAGCAGCAGCAGGAAGTCGGCGGCGACGGCCACCAGCAGGGCGGCGATCCGCAGCAGCACCCCGCCCGCCCCGTTCTCGGGGATGTGGAGCAGGTCCGCGACCCAGCCCACGGCCACCGAGCCGACCGAGGAGATGGCGAGCGTCACCAGCGCCGCGCCGCCGAGACCGAACAGCACTCCGGCGTCCTTGAGTTTGCGCAGGACCGGATTGCCCTCGTCCAGGTCGTCCCGCTCCCAGACCGCGCGCAGGCAGTCCCGCATCGAGCCGATCCAGCCGATACCGGTGAAGAGCAGCAGCGCACCGGCCACCAGGCCGACCGTCCCCGCGTGGGCGACCAGATTGTCGATGCCGAGCTGGTCGGAGATGCCGGGCACCTGCTCGGCGATCTTGTTCTCGATCGTGTTCAGCTGCTTGTCGGTCAGCAGCGCGGCACCGATCGCCGCGCCGACCGCGATCAGCGGGAAGAGCGCGAGGAAGCTGATGAACGTGATGGCCGCGGCCAGCCGGGCCCAATGGACCCGCACCAGCGTCTCGTAACTGCGCCAGGCGTGCGTCTCCATCAGCCGGGAGACGAGTGGCCCGATGACGGGGAGTTTCTTCAGCCAGTCCATGGGTCACGACTACCCCTCCGGCGCGCCAAAACCGAAGCCCGGTGGACGGTGCTGGGCATGACGGGCCCTCAATCACCCATTTCGGTGAGTGTTGTAACAAATCCCTCAAAGGTGTTATCCCGGGCGATACGGTCACCCTCATGTCCGTCGACACCGTGTCCCTGACCGGCTGGGGCCGCACCGCCCCGACGACCGCCCTGCGTTTCCGCCCCCGCAGTCACGAGGAGGCGGCGGCGACCGTGGTGGGCTGCGGGCCGCGCGGCTCGATCGCCCGGGGACTGGGCCGGACGCACGGCGACGCGGCGCAGAACGCCGGGGGTTCGGTCCTCGACATGACGGCGCTCGACCGCGTCCGGGCGATCGACGCGGCGGCCGGCCTGGTGGTCTGCGACGCGGGCACGACCCTGCACCGGCTGCGCGAGGTGATGCTTCCGCTCGGCTGGTTCCCGCCGGTGGTGCCCGGCGGGCGCTACGTCACGGTGGGAGGCGCCATCGGCTCGGACGGGCACGGTGACAACCACCGCGCGGCCGGCTCCTTCTCCCGCCACGTCACGGAGTTCTTGCTGCTCACCGCCGACGGCGAGGTGCGGACGGTACGCCCGGGCACCCCGCTCTTCGACGCGACCGCCGGCGGTCTCGGCCTGACCGGGGTCATCCTCTCCGCCACGCTCCGGTTCCGGCCCGTCACCACGGCCCTGATGGCGGTCGACACCGAGCGGGCGGCCGGCCTGGACGACCTGCTGGCCCGGATGGGGCGCGGCCACCGCCCCTACGAGTACGCGCGGATCGACCTCACCGCCCGGGGCCGGGCCACCGGCCGCGGCGTCCTGGTCCGCGCGGACCACGTCCCGGTGGGGGCGCTCCCGGCGCACGCCCGGCACACCGCGCTCGCGCTCGGCCCGGCCCGCCGCCCGGCCGCGCCGCCGCTGCTGCCCCGTCTCCTCGGCAGGCTGTCCGCCGCCGCGCTCAACGAGATCGGCTACCGCTCCGCGCCCCGGTCGCGCACCGGGGAGCTCCGGTCGCTCGGCGCCTTCTTCCGCGCCCTGGACGCCCGGCCGCACAGCGACCGCGTCTCCCCCACCGGGGGCCGCATCCACTACGCGTTCCTGGTCGGGCACGGGCAGGAGGAGACGCTGCGGCGGATCGTCGGACGCATCGCCCGCAGCCGCTGCCCGTCCTTCCGGGCGGTACTCAGGCGGTGCGGCGAGGGCGGCCCCGGCTGGCTGTCGTTCCCCGCGCCCGGCTGGCATCTCTCCCTCGATCTGCCGGCCGGCCTGCCGGGGCTCGCCCGCTTCCTCGACTCGCTGGACGAGGAGGTGGCGGCGGCGGGCGGCCGGGTCTCCCTCACCGAGGACGCCCGGCTGCGCCCCGGCGCGCTCGTCGCGATGTACCCGCGGCTGCCCGACTTCCGGGCGCTGCGGGCCGAGCTGGACCCGACCGGGGCGTTCCGCTCGGACCTGTCCCGCCGGCTGTCGCTGTAGACCCCTCTTCCCCTGCAAGGAGCGTTCCCGTGAAGGATGCCTTCGGTGCCCCGCAGTCCCTGCTCGTCCTCGGCGGCACGTCGGAGATCGGGCTCGCCACCGCACGCCGGCTGATCGCCCACCGCACCCGCACGGTCTGGCTGGCCGGCCGGCCCTCGCCCGCCCTGGAGGCGGCGGCGGAGGACCTGCGCCACCGGGGGGCGTACGTGCAGACCGTGGCGTTCGACGCGCTGGACACCGAGTCCCACGAAACGGTCCTGGGCAAGGTCTTCACCGAGGGCGACATCGACATGGTGCTCCTCGCCTTCGGCATCCCGGGCGACCAGGAGCGCGACGAGGAGGAGCCGCTCGCGGCGGTCCGGGTGGCGCAGACGAACTACACCGGCGCGGTCTCCGCCGGTCTGGTGTGCGCGGGCGCGCTCCAGGCGCAGGGGCACGGATCGCTGGTGGTGCTGTCCTCGGTGGCCGGTGAGCGGGCCCGGCGCGCGGACTTCATCTACGGGTCGAGCAAGGCGGGCCTGGACGTGTTCACACAGGGCCTCGGTGACGCGCTGCACGGCACGGGGGTGCACGTGATGGTGGTGCGGCCCGGGCTCGTGGTCCCGGACGCGGCGGCGGTGCGGGAAGCCGGGGGGCCGCTGGCGACGATCCCGTTCACCCGGACGCCGCTGGTGACGACGCCGGGTGCGGTGGCGGACGCGATCGTGACGGGGCTGCGGAGGCGTTCGGAGACGGTGTGGGTGCCGGGGGCGCTGCGCGGGGTGATGTCCGCGTTGCGGCACGTGCCCCGGCCGCTGTTCCGGCGGCTGCCGGTGTGACCCGCTACGGCTGCAGCGAGGGCGCGTCCAGGGTGCTCCCGCTCTGGGCGGGGACGGCGGGACCGGTGCCGCCCGCACCGAACGGGAACTCGTTGATCTTGCGCCAGACGCGGTCCAGCCGGCCCTGCTCGTACAGCGCGAAGGAGCCGCAGATCCAGGACGCCTCGTAGTCGGCGAGCTCCTCGTACGCCCGGTCCATCGCCGCTTCGGGGATGTCGTGGGCGACGGTCACGTGCGGGTGGTACGGGAACTGGAGCTCGCGGGTCAGGGGCCCGGAGGCGTCCCGCACCCGCTTCTGGAGCCAGGAGCAGGCCGAGGCGCCCTCGACCACCTGGACGAAGACGACCGGGGACAGCGGGCGGAAGGTGCCCGTGCCGGACAGCCGCATCGGGAAGGGGCGGCCGCCGGTCGCGATCGAGGCGAGGTGCGCCTCGATCGCGGGCAGGTCGGCGGCCTCGGCCTCGGTCGGCGGCAGGAGGGTGACGTGGGTGGGAATGCCGTGTGCGGCAGGGTCCCCGAAGCTCGCGCGGCGTTCCTGGAGCAGGCTGCCGTAGGGCTCCGGGACCGCGATCGAAACGCCGAGCGTTACGGTCCCCACGTCGTTCTCCTCAATTCTCGGTGGTCTGTTTTCAGCCACTGACGGCCGCAGACTTCACGCCGCAAGTGTGCCGCCTGCGAGCCCTCCGCCGCCAGGGTCCTTGGACTCAGTGCTTGGCGGGCAGAAGGCCCATCCGGTCGTAGGTGAGCGCCAGGGTCTCGGCGGCCACGGCCCGCGCCTTCTCGGCGCCCGCGGCCAGGATGGAGTCCAGCGTCTCCGGGTCGTCCAGGTATTCCTGCGTCTTCGTCCGGAACGGTGTGACGAAGTCGACCATGACCTCGGCCAGGTCCGTCTTCAGCGCGCCGTAGCCCTTGCCCTCGTACTTCTGCTCCAGCTCCGGCACCGAGGCACCGGTGAGCGACGAGTAGATGCTGAGCAGGTTGCTCACGCCGGGCTTCTCGGCCCGGTCGAAGCGGATCACCGTGTCGGTGTCGGTGACGGCGCTCTTCACCTTCTTGGCGGTGGTCTTCGGCTCGTCCAGGAGGTTGATCAGACCCTTCGGGTTCGCCGTCGACTTGCTCATCTTCGAGGAAGGGTCCTGGAGGTCGTAGATCTTCGCCGTCTCCTTGAGGATGTACGGGTCCGGGACGGTGAAGGTCTCGCCGTAGGTGCTGTTGAACCGCTCGGCGAGATCGCGCGTCAGCTCCAGGTGCTGGCGCTGGTCCTCGCCCACCGGGACCTGGTCGGCCTGGTAGAGCAGGATGTCGGCGACCATCAGCATCGGGTAGGTGAACAGGCCGACCGTGGCGCGGTCGGCGCCGTGCCGGGCGGACTTGTCCTTGAACTGCGTCATGCGGGACGCCTCGCCGAACCCGGCCAGGCAGTTCATGACCCAGCCCAGCTGGGCGTGCTCGGGCACATGGCTCTGGATGAACAGCGTGCAGCGCTCGGGGTCGAGACCGGCGGCCAGCAGTTGCGCCACGGCGAACCGGGTGTTGGCCCGCAGCTGCGCCGGATCCTGGGCGACGGTGATGGCGTGCAGGTCGACGACCATGTAGAAGGCGTCGTGGGACTCCTGCAGGGCCACCCACTGGCGGACCGCGCCGAGGTAGTTGCCGAGGTGGAACGAGCCGGAGGTGGGCTGGATTCCGGAGAGCACGCGGGGACGTTCAGAGGCCATGGGCTCATTGTCTCAGGTGTGCGGGCCTTCCCGGGCGCCCGGTGGAGGAATCGCCCGGCGGGCTCGCGCGGCGGAACCCGGCGGGCTCGCGCGGCGGAAGAATCAGCCGCGCCGGGGACCGAAGGTTTCCCCGCGGACGAACCGACCGACGATACAAAGTGGGCCCCACCCACGGCCCACACCGCACGACGATCGGAGATCCCGTGTCGACCACGGAAGACGCCATCGCCTCCGCCGAGGCGCACAGCGCGCACAACTACCACCCACTGCCCGTCGTCGTCGCCACGGCGGACGGGGCCTGGATGACGGATGTCGAGGGCCGCCGCTACCTCGACATGCTCGCCGGATACTCGGCGCTCAATTTCGGCCACAACAACCGCCGGCTGATCAACGCGGCGCGGGCACAGCTGGAGCGGGTGACGCTCACCTCCCGGGCCTTCCACCACGACCGGTTCGCCGACTTCTGCACGCGCCTGGCGGAGCTGTGCGGCATGGAGATGGTGCTCCCGATGAACACCGGGGCGGAGGCCGTCGAGACGGCGGTGAAGACCGCCCGCAAGTGGGGCTACCGGGTCAAGGGCGTCCCGGACGGCATGGCGAAGGTCATCGTCGCCGCCGACAACTTCCACGGCCGCACGACCACGGTCATCAGCTTCTCCACGGACCCGGAGGCCCGCGCCGACTTCGGCCCGTACACGCCGGGGTTCGAGATCGTGCCGTACGGGGATCTCACCGCGATGCGCGAAGCCATGACGGAGAACACCGTGGCCGTGCTGATCGAGCCGATCCAGGGCGAGGCGGGCGTGCTGGTGCCGCCGCCGGGCTATCTCGCCGGGGTGCGGGAGCTGACCCGCGAGCGGAACGTGCTGTTCATCGCGGACGAGATCCAGTCCGGTCTGGGCCGGACCGGGAAGACCTTCGCCTGCGAGCACGAGGGCGTCGTCCCCGACGTGTACCTCCTCGGCAAGGCGCTCGGCGGCGGCGTCGTGCCGGTGTCGGCGGTGGTGTCGTCGGCGGCGGTGCTCGGTGTGTACCGCCCCGGGGAGCACGGCTCGACGTTCGGCGGCAACCCGCTGGCCTGCGCGGTGGCGCTGGAGGTCATCGCCATGCTGAACACCGGCGAGTACCAGCAGCGCGCCGCCGAGCTGGGCGACCACCTCCACCACGAGCTGGGGCTCCTGGCGGGCGGGGGCTCGGTGCAAGCCGTACGGGGACGCGGGCTGTGGGCGGGCGTGGACATCGAGCCGGAGGTGGGCACCGGCCGCGAGATCTCCGAACGGCTGATGGAGCGCCGGGTCCTGGTGAAGGACACCCACGGCTCCACGATCCGGATCGCGCCGCCGCTGGTGATCGGCAAGGAGGACCTGGACTGGGGTCTCGAGCAGCTGCGGGAGGTCCTGCGCGGCTGACACCGGGGGCGGGCGCGGACCGGGAGCCGGCCCGGCCCGCCCCTCAGCTCAGCTCAGCACCCGCAGCAGCGCCTCCAGCGCCCCCGACCACGCGCTGTCCGTGGGGGTGCCGTAGCCGATGACCAGCGCCTCGCGCTTCAGGTCGGCGTCCGGGTGGCGGAAGTAGGCCAGGCCCTCGACCGCGAGGCCCTGCCAGGCCGCCGCCCGGATCACCTCGGCCTCGCCGCCCTCCGGCAGTTCGAGGACGGCGTGCAGCCCGGCGGCGATCCCGCTGACCCGGACCTCCGGCGCGCGCTCGGCCAGCGCCGCGACGAGCTGGTCGCGCCGGTTGCGGTAGCGCAGCCGCATGGACCGCACATGCCGGTCGTACGCCCCGGAGGCCATGAACTCCGCGAGCGTCAGCTGGTCCAGCGCGCCCGGCGCCCAGTCGCTCGCCCCCTTCGCCTCGGCGATCCCGGCGGCCAGGGCGCGCGGCACCACCATCCAGCCGAGCCGCAGCCCCGGTGCCAGGGACTTGCTGGCGGTGCCCAGGTAGACGACGCGTTCCGGGTCCAGGCCCTGGAGGGCGCCGACCGGCTGGCGGTCGTACCGGAACTCGCCGTCGTAGTCGTCCTCCAGGATCAGCCCGCCGGTGGCCCGGGCCCAGTCGACGGCCGCCGCCCGCCGGTCCGGGTGGAGCGGGACGCCGGTGGGGAACTGGTGCGCCGGGGTCAGCAGGACCGCGCCCGCGTGGCGCAGGGCGTGCAGCTCGCCGGTCCGGGTGCCGAGCTCGTCGAGCGGCAGGCAGGGGATGCGCAGCCCGGCATCGGTGAGCAGGCGGGTGTGGACGTCGAGACCGTACGACTCCACGGCCACCTCCCGCACCCGGCGCCCGCGCAGCACCTTGCCGAGCAGCATCAGGGCGTGCACGAATCCGGAGCAGACGATGATCCGGTCCGGGTCGGCGTACACCCCGCGCGCCCGGGCCAGGTACTCGGCGAGGACGGTGCGCAGTTCGACGCGACCGCGCGGGTCGCCGTAGCCGAAGGCGTCGTTCGGCGCGGCGGCCAGGGCGCGCCGGGCGGCCTTCAGCCACTCGGCGCGCGGGAAGGTGGCCAGGTCCGGGGTGCCCGGTTTCAGGCTGTACGCGGGTGCGCCGCGCGGTGGCTTCGCGCGGGGAGGCGTGGCCGCC
>NZ_JAAGNI010000475.1 GCF_010550605.1 Streptomyces sp. SID9727 | reverse complement strand
GGCTGGGGCTGCGGGCCGCCGAGACGCACCTGGAGGTGATGGCCCGCCACACCGAGAGCCATCAGCGCTTCCTTCGCATGTCGGGGCTGGCCGTCGCGGCGTTGGCGCGCCCGGGTGCACCGGCCCGTGCCCCGGGGCCCGTACCGCCGCCGGGACTCACCGCGCGGCGCCCGGCCGTGGCGCTCACGCCTCCGGCGGGTGCGCCGGAGGCGTCCGAACCGAAACCGGGGCCGACGTTCGACCGCGCTCAGCTGGAGTACCTCGCGACGCAGAAGATCTCCGCCCTGTTCGGGGCCCGGTTCGCCGAGCAGGACGGATACGCGGTGCAGACCCGCATGCCCGCGCCGCCGATGCTGTTCGCCGACCGGGTCACCGGCATCGACGCGGTGCCCGCGGCACTCGCCATGCCGGGGCCGGTGCGTACCGACGGCAGGATCTGGACGGAGACCGACATCCGGCCGGACAGCTGGTATCTGGACTCCACCGGCCACATGCCGTCCGGTGTCCTGATCGAGGCGGGCCAGGCGGACCTGCTCCTGCTCAGCTGGCTGGGCGCGGACCTCCTCAACCGGGGTGAACGCGCCTACCGGCTGCTCGGCTGCGAGGTCACCTTCCACGGGGCGCCGCCGCGGGCCGGGGACACGCTGCGCTTCGAGATCCACGTCGACGGCCACGCGGAGGCCGACGGTGTGCGCCTGGCCTTCTTCCACTACGACTGCCATGTCGACGGCGAACTCCGGCTCAGTGTCCGCGAGGGCCGGGCCGGCTTCTTCACCCCCGCGGAGCTCGCCGACGGCGGCGGTGTCCGGTGGGACCCGGCCGGCCAACCGCCCGATGAGGGTGAAGGTCTGCCGCTCGACCCGCCGGCTGTCCCCTGCACCCGGCGCCGGTTCGGCACGGACGAGCTGCGGGCGCTGGCGGAAGGGCGGCCGGTGGACTGTTTCGGCCCCGGCTGGGAGGCGACGGCGGCCCATGTCCGCACGCCGAGGCTCGACGGGGAGAGGCTGCGGCTGCTGGACGAGGTGAGCGAGTTCGACCCGGCGGGCGGGCCGTGGGGGCGCGGGTATCTGCGCGCCGAAACCCCGCTGTCGCCGGACGACTGGTTCTTCTCCGGGCACTTCCACAACGACCCGTGCATGCCGGGAACGCTGATGTTCCAGGGCGGTCTCCAGGCCATGGCCTTCTATCTGACGGCCATGGGCTGCACCGTCGCACGGGACGGCTGGCGCTTCGAACCCGTGACCGGGCGGCCCTACACGGCCATGTGCCGGGGACAGGCGACCCCGGCGGACCGACGGGTCGTCTATGAGGTGTTCGTACGCGGTGTGTCGACCGGCCCCGTGCCGACGCTCCACGCCGACGTGCTGGGCTCCGTGGACGGGATGAAGGCGTTCCTGGGGCGCGGGATGGCGCTGCGGCTGGTGCCCGACTGGCCGCTGACGCAGTGGCGGCACGCGGGGCCGCCCGTCGTGCAGACGGACGCGACCCCGTTGCCGCCGCAGCGGCTGGGCGGGCTGACCGGCCACCGCGAGGAGCGGCCCGTGGCGACCGCGGCCGACGGCTTCCGGTTCGGCTACCCCTCGCTGCTCGCGTGCGCCTGGGGCCGGCCGAGCGAGGCGTTCGGCCCGATGTACGAGCGTTTCGACGGCACCCGGAGCGTGGCACGGCTACCCGGTCCCCCCTACCACTTCATGAGCCGGATCGTGTCGGTGGACGGGCCGCAGGGCGGGATGCGGGAAGGGAGTGCGGTCGTCGCGGAGTACGACGTACCGGACCGGGCCTGGTTCTTCGAGCAGAGCGGTGGCCGCACCATGCCGTTCGCGGTGCTCATGGAGACGGTGCTGCAACCGTGCGGGTGGCTCGCCTCGTACGTGGGCAGCGCACTGGCCTCGGACGAGGACCTGCTGTTCCGCAACCTCGATGGCAGGGGGACGGTCACCGGCGAGGTGACTCCGGCGACGCGGACCGTGCGGACCCGGGCCGAACTGACGCGGCTCTCCCGCAGCGGGGACCTGGTCATCGAATCGTTCCGGGTGTCGTGCACGGCGGACGGTGTGCCGGTGTTCGCGCTCGACACGGTCTTCGGCTTCTTCCCCCGGTCCGCCTTCGCCGACCAGCAGGGCGTACCGGTGCCGGCCGACGAGCGCGCCCGTCTCTCCGAGCCCTGCGACCGCACCGTCGACCTGGCCGCCCGGCCGGGCCGCTTCTGCGGCGGGCGGCTGCGGCTGCCGGGGCCCATGCTGCTGATGCTGGACCGCGTCACCGGTCACTGGCCTCAGGGAGGCCGTGCGGGGCTGGGCCGGCTGCGTGCGGAGAAGGACGTCCGCCCGGACGCCTGGTTCTTCCGGGCCCATTTCTTCCAGGACCCGGTGCAGCCCGGCTCCCTGGGCGTCGAGGCGATCTGCCAACTCCTCCAGTACTACCTGCTGGAGCGCGACGCGGCCGAAGGCGTCCCCGACCCCAGGTTCGAACCGGTGCTGCCCGGCCGGGAGACCGCGTGGACGTATCGCGGCCAGATCACCCCGGCCCACCGGCTGATCCGGGTGGACATGGACATCGTGGAGGCCGGCCGGGACGAGCGGGGCCCCTACGCGGTGGCGGACGCGACGCTGTGGGGCGACGACATCTGCCTCTACCGCGTCCGGGGTCTGGGCATGCGCGTGGTGCCGGGTGACACCGGCTCCGCCGCGATCCGCGCGGGCGGGCCGGCATCGCGTTGACCTGAAGTGCGCTTGAGTTTCTAGTGTGCTCCCGAGTCCACGGCCTGACGACGGGAGAACACGCCATGATCCTGGTGACCGGAGCCACCGGAAACATCGGAAGCGCCTTGCTGAGGGAGTTGCACGCCCAAGGGGCGAGCCCACTGAGAGCGTTGACCCGCGACGCCTCGCGGGCCGCGTTCCCCGCCGGGGTCGAGGCCGTGGAGGGCGACCTCGCGGTGCCGGAGTCCCTGGAGCCCGCACTGACCGGGGCGCGCTCCCTGTTCCTGCCCTCGCGCGTGGGGCCGGACGCGGACATCATCGCGGCGGCGCGTCGGGCAGGCGTGGGGCACGTCGTGCTGGTCTCGTCCATCACCGCCCTGACCCATCCGCATCTCGGCCCCGCCGCGGAGAACCTGGCGGTTGAGCGGCTGCTCAAGGACAGCGGCATGGACTGGACCGTCCTGCGTCCGACCCAGTTCGCCTCGAACGCACTGCTGTGGGCCGCCTCGATCCGCGCGGGGGAAGCGGTCCGCACGCCGTTCGCGGACACGGGGCTGCCCACGATCCATCCCGCGGACATCGCGTCGGTGGCCCGGGTCGCGCTGACCGAGCCCGGCCATCGCGGGCGGACGTACGCCTTGACCGGCCCCGAGCCGATGCCGGCCCGGCAGCAGGTGGCGGCCGTCGCGTCGGCGATCGGGCTCCCGGTGCCGTTCACGGAGATCGGCAGGCCGGAGGCCCGCCGGTGGATGGCCGGCGTCGTCGGGGAGGAGGACGCGGACGCGGTGCTCGATGTCATGGGCGGAGACGCCAATGAGGAACTGCTCGCCGTGCGCGACACCGTCCAGCACGTCACCGGCACACCGGCCAGGACGTTCCGGCAGTGGGTCGCGGAGCACGCCGACGCCTTCCGCTGAGGCACGGGGCGTGCGGAATCCCGCCGTTCGGAAGTCTTCTGACGCCTCGTCGCGCAAACCCCTTGCCTAATGGTCAAGAAACGTTGACCATTGTGAGCATGCCAACCGATGACGTCCCCGAGACGTTTCACGTCACCACCGACGAGCAACTGCGCGCGGTCTCCAACCTGACGCGCCACCGGATCATGGCCGTGCTCCGCTTCGAGCCGGCGACGATCACCCAGATCGCCGAGCGGGTCGGCCTCGCGAAGGGGAGTTCCAGCTATCACGTGCGGCTCCTGGAGCGGGCCGGCCTGGTGAAGGTGGTGCGGACGCGCAAGGTGCGGGGCGTCATGGAGCGGTACTACGCGATGGCCGCGCGGTCGATCGAACTGCCGGATCCGGGCGAGGGAGGGCCGGATGTGCTGATGCGGCACGCGGTGGCGGATCTGGAGGCGTCCCCGGCGGCCGGCGAACGGCAGGTGCGGATGGCGCACCTGCGGCTCACGGACGAGCAGTTCGCGGAGCTGGGGGAACGGCTGCAGGCCCTGGCGGACGAGTACCGGGAACTCTCCGATCCATTGCTGCCGGACGCCTCGCTCGTGTTCGCGCTCTTTCATCCGGCACCGGTCCAGCGGAGCGAGGGAGACGCCGTATGAAGGCCGGAACAGCAAAGTTGCCCGCCGGATTCGGTCGGCTCTGGACCGCCCAGACGGTCTCCTCGCTCGGTGACGGGGTCACACACGCCGCACTGCCGCTGATCGCGTTCACGCTGACGCGAGACCCGCTGGCACTCGCCGTCGTCACGGCCGCGAGCACGCTGCCGTGGCTGCTCTTCGGGGTCCTCGGCGGTGCGCTCGTGGACCGCTGGGACCGCCGGAGCACCATGTGGGTGGCCGACACCGTACGTGCCGTGCTGCTCGCGATACCCGCGGTGGCGGCCGGGCTCGACGTGCTGAGCATTCCACTGCTGGCGGCCGTCGCCTTCCTGCTCGGCCTCGGCGGGCTCTTCTTCGACACCGCCGCCACGGCCTATCTGCCGGACCTGCTGAGCCGCGAGCCCGCGCAGCTGGAGCGCGCCAACTCCCGCCTGCGCGGCGCCCAGACCGCGATGTCCGGCTTCGCCGGGCCGCCTGCGGGCAGCGCGCTGCTCGCCCTCGGACGGGCCGTACCGCTGGTCGCCGACGCCGTGTCCTTCGCGGTCTCCGCACTCCTCGTGCGTACGCTGCCCGCCATGCCCCGGCCCGTACCGGAAGCCCGTGAGTCGCTGCTCAGGCAGGCCCGGGCCGGCGCTTCCTACGTCTTCCGGAACCAGTTGCTGCTCGGGCTGGCGCTGCGCCCGGCGGTCGGCAACATCGCCTTCCTCGCCGTGGAGACGGTCCTCGTCCTCTTCGCCCACGAGCGGCTCGGCATTGGCACGTACGGCTTCGGTCTGCTGCTGACCGCCGAGGCCGCGGGCGGCCTGTTCGGCGCGGCCATCGCCTCCCGGCTGGGCCGGCACCTCGGCACCGGAACCGCGCTGACCTGCACGGCCGCCATCGAGGGGCTGGCGATCCTGGGCCTGGCCTCCGCCTCGGACCCGTACGCGGCCGGGCTGGCGCTCGCCGTCTGCGGGGCGGCCATGGGCGCCACGATGGTGCTCGGGCCCTCCCTGCGGCAGGCGATCGTTCCGGGCCACCTCATGGGGCGGGTCGCCTCCACCTCCCGGATGCTCGCCATGTGCGCCGCGCCCGTCGGGGCCTTCGCCGGCGGCTGGCTGGCGACCGCGTACGACATCCGGACCCCGCTCTACACCGCCGCGGCGCTGCTCCTGACGATGACGGCCGTCACCGCGTCCATGACGAACAACCGCCGCGTCGAAGCGGCGCTGCGTGCGGCCGCCCCGGCCGGGAGGACCACCCGGGACCGTGCGCCCGACCCGGCGTGAACCCGTGGCCCGCCCGCTCCGTGCCCCACGGAGCGGGCGGGCCGCGTTCACTTGCCCTGTTCCGCCAGCGTGTGCGCGACCAGGGCGTTGGCGTGGCCGTGGCCGAGGCCGTGTTCGGCCTTGAGCCAGGCGACGAGCTCCATGTGCCTGGTCAGACCGGACGCGCGGATCATGTCCTTCCACTCGCCGACGGGGCGGCCGTACTTCTTCTCGATGGAGGGGAAGTAGCTGGCAGGTCCCTTGACCTGTGCGGTCATGCGGTGCCTCCTTCTGGTGGGGGTGGGTGAACGCCGGTCGTGCCGCCTACCGCGCCTGTGCGCCGCCGAAGAAGGCGACGAGGGCCGGTGCCATGGCCTGCGGCGAGATGTCGTGCTCCTCCCCCGGGAAGACCCGGAGGGTGAAGTTGTCGCCCGCCGCCGCGAGTTCACGGGCACCGGTGAGCATGTGCGGGGCGCCCATGTCTCCGCTGCCGACGAGGACGGGCACGGTCACGGACGCCCAGCGTTCGACCGGCAGCGGGCGGCCGGACATGGTGTCGCCCATGACCCGGCCGTCGTACGAAAGGGTGTGGGCGACGGCTTCCAGGCCCGCCCAGAACGGGGCCTGCCGCATGCCCGCGACCATCTCGCCGGGCACTCCGACCGCCACCGTCATGAAGTACTCGACGGCATCGCCGCACGCCCCGCGGCCGGTCAGCTCCGTCAGGTGCGCCACGTAATCGGCGGGCAGCGGCGGCCGGCTGTCGTCCGTGACGAACGGCGGCTCGTACAGCGCGAGACGCGGGACGGCGCTTCCCCGGGCCGTCGCCTCCAGGGCGAGAACGGCGCCCGAGGACATGCCGAAGAGCATCGCGGAGCCACCGCCCGGGCCCTCGATGAGCGCGTCGATGTCCTCGATCTCGCGCCGCACCTCGTACGCGGAGCCGTCCCCGCTGTCACCCCGGCCCCGGCGGTCGTACGTGATCACCGTGAAGTGCCCGGCCAGCAGTGCGGCGAGCTCGGCGGAGGCGTCCCGGGTCATGAGGGCACCGCCGACGAGCACCACGGCCGGGCCCGTGCCCTGCTTCTCGTACGCGATGGCCGTCCCGTCGGCGGAGACGACCTTGCCCACGGCGTTGTCCACGGTCATGTTCATGCGAAATACCCCCATTGACGCGCTGGTGCGCGGCTTTCTGGACGCAGCGAGCAGCTGCGCTTCGGAACTGGACGGTACAGTACTCGTATGAGTACTGATCAGTCCAGTACTCTTCGGTGGCAGGCAGACGCGGACGTGGAGAGGGAGCCGACGATGGACAGCCGGTCAGCGCGCAAGCACCAGGCGATCCTGGAGGCCGCGACCGATGTGTTCCTGAACAAGGGATACGCGGGCACGAGCATGGACGACATCGCGAAGCTGGCCGCGGTCTCCAAACAGACCGTCTACAAGCATTTCGCGGACAAGGAGAAGCTGTTCGCCGACATCGTGCTGGCCACCACGGACCGCATCGACGCCCTGGTCAATCTGGTGGCCGACATCCCCGCCGACGCCGAGACCCTGGGCGAGAACCTGAACCGGCTCGCCCGGCAGTTCCTCACGGCCCTCACCCAGCCCCAGGTGATCCAGCTGCGGCGCCTGATCATCGCCAACGCCGACGCCTTTCCGGAACTCGGCGCCGCCTGGTACGAGCAGGGGTTCGAACGGGTCCTCGCCACGCTGGCTGACACGTTCCGCCGCCTGACCGGCGAAGGGCTCCTCAAGACCCCCGACCCGCTCCTGGCCGCCCACCACTTCTCCGGGCTGCTGCTGTGGATCCCGGTGAACCAGGCCATGTTCCACGGCAGTACCCAGCACACCGCCGCCGACCTGGACCGCTGCGCGGACGGCGGCATCCGCGCCTTCCTGGCCGCCTACGCCTGAACGCCCGCCTCGCGCGACAGCCACCACCGGGTGGACGCGAGGGCGCCCAGCGCGGCGCCGGCCGCGTTGACCAGGAGGCCGTCCACCGAGGAGGCCCTGTCGAGCCGGTCCGGCGCCCGGCCGCCGGGTGCCGGCGCGGTGTCGATGCGGTAGCCGACGCCCGGCACGGTGGCGATGATCCACGGTGCGCCGAGCCGCTTGCGCGGGGCCGAGACGGTGATGCGTACGGCGTTGGTGAACGGGTCGGCGTTCTCGTCCCACGCCCGTCGCGGAGCTTCGAGGTAGTCGTCGGCACCGAGTCCGAAGCCGGACGCCTTGTCGTCCAGACGGTCGGCGGCGGTGGGCATCAGGATCGGCGTGCCGCTCCCGGAGGCGACGACACGTCTGGCGATCTCGTCGCCGGAGGGCCCGGGGATGTCCCGGTCGAGGACGGCGATGTCGTAGCTGTTGACGCTCAGCGGTCCGAGCGCGGTGTCGCCGTCGCCCGCGATGTCGGCCGCGATCGCCTCCAGGCGCAGACCATCGCGGATGGCTTCCGCCATTACGGTTCGTCCTCGACGATCAGCACACGCATGCGGCCATGCTACGAGCCGCCGCATATCGTCGGCGTATCCGGAACAGCGGGCGTCCGCCGGACCGGCCCTACACCTGGCCGGTGGCGAACAGGTCGAGGTGGCCGCACTTGGGGCAGCGGAACGCCTCGATCTGCCGGCGCGGCCGGCCCATGCGCTTGGCGCCGCCGAAGACCCCGCGCTCCAGCGCGCCCTCGATCCAGCGGGCGTAGCCGCGCGAGTGTTCGCCGGCGTCCTCGATGAAACCGTCCTCCAGGCCGACGGTTCCGCAGTGGGTGCACGTGAGGTTGTTCATGCGGCGAGTCTAGGGACGCGCCCGGGACGTGGGGTCCTGCGGCTTCGAACGGTTGCCCAACCGGTACAGACGCATGGGACGCCCGGCCTCCGGGGCACACTGCCCTTGACCGCCGCCACCGCGCACACCCCTGGAACCCGGAGTCGCAGCATGCCCCCTGCCGGCCGCCTGTCGGATGTTCTCGTCTTCACCCGCACCGCGGACTACCGCCATGACTCGATCCCCGCCGGGCGGGCGGCCCTGCGCGAGCTGGGCGAGGAGCACGGGTTCGAGGTGGAGTGCTCCGAGGACCCCTCGGTCTTCACGGACGCCTCCCTGGCGGGGCGCGACGCGGTGGTCTTCCTGTCCACCAGCGGGGACGTGCTCACGCCGGAGGGGCGGGACGCGCTCCGGCGCCGGATCTCCGACGGCTGCGGTTTCATGGGCGTCCACTCCGCCGCGTGCACCGAGTACGGCTGGCCGTACTACGGGGAGCTGATCGGCGCACGCTTCGCCGGGCATCCCGCCTTTCAGCCGGGCACCGTGCTGGTCGAGGACGGGGACCACCCGGCGACACGTCACCTGCCGCCGCGCTGGGCCAGGGACGACGAGTGGTACGACTTCCGGAGCAACCCGCGCCACCTGCCCGGTGTGCGGGTCCTGGCGACGATCGCCGAGACCGGCTACGAGGGCGGTGGCATGGGGGCCGATCACCCCTTGATCTGGTGCCGCGAGTCCGAGGCGGGCCGCTCGTTCTACACGGCCCTCGGCCACGCGGAGGACGCCTACACCGACCCGGCGTTCCGCGCCCACCTGCTGGGCGGGCTGCGCTGGGCGGCGGCGGACGTTCACTAGGCCGCGTCCGGTGCGGGCGGAAATGCGGGAGACGGGATCGGGCTTCGTTGGCAGGATGTCCTGGCTCGGCTCCCTACGTGATTGGACCCCGCACCATGCCCCGCGCCGTCACCCTGATCCGCTCCGCAGCCCTCTCCGATGTCGCCGAGTACGCGTACGCGGCCACGGCGCCCGCCGAGGCGCGGTTGGTCTTCCTCGCCGGGGCGTGCCCGTTGAACGACGACGGTTCGACGGCGGCGGTCGGGGACCACGCGGGCCAGGCGCTCAAGGCCGTCGAGAACATGGAGGTCGCGCTGCGTGCCGCCGGCGCGTCGCTCCAGGACGTCATCAGTACCCGGGTGCTCGTGGCGTCGAGCCGCCAGGAGGACCTGGTGACGGCCTGGCAGGTGGTCCGGGACGCCTTCGGCGAGCACGACGTGCCCAGCACGCTGATGGGCGTCACCGTGCTGGGGTACAAGGACCAACTGGTCGAGATCGAGGCGGTCGCCGCCGTGCTCGACGCCTGACACCGGCAGTGCGAGGGGTTACGCGGCCGGGGGCCGTACACCCATCCACTGTTCGGCGCCCCACGCCTCGAAGCGGTGGATCCCGGTGAAGCCGAGCTTCTCCGCGAGCCGCATGGAAGGGGTGTTGGCCGTCCGGGTGAAGACGACCACGGGTTCGCCGGGGCATGTCGCGGCGAACCGGTCGAGGACCGCCGCGCACGCCTCGGCGGCGTACCCCCGGCCCCATGCCGTCGGCAGCAGCAGGTAGCCCAGTTCGGCCTTCCCGGCCTCCGGGCGGATCGCGTCCGCACCTTCCAGGTCGCGGCGCTTGAGCTCGACGGTGCCGATCATCGCTCCGTCGAGCTCGATCACGAAGTGCCCGGGGCGCCTTCCCGGGATCTCGGGCACCTCCTGAGCGAGTTCGTCGCGCGGGCGGGCGCCGCCCAGGTAGGCGTTCACCTCCGGTGAGGCGAACAGCTCGATGAACGCCGGACGGTCCCGGCTCTCCGACTCCCGCAGCACGAGCCGTGCGGTGTGTATCGGCGCCGGAGGCCAGGGCAGGAAGCTCGGTTCAGCCATGGTCGGGAACCTACCCCAACGGCCGTCGTGAGGCCGGGGCCCCGCCGTCACCCGGCATGGGCGATGCTGTTCCCCTTGCCCTTCGTCCGTGTGCCGCCGATTCCGGAGTTCCGCCCGTGCTGTTCGACATCACCCGAACCGAACTCGTCGCCCTCTTCGGCGAGGACCGGATCGCCACCCTGTCCGCCGCCGTCTTCCCGCCCCGTGCGGCCCGCACCGAGGGCGCCCGTCTTCTGCAGACCGTGGGCGTGCCCACCGGGACGCTCTCCCTCCGGGACCCCGCCCCTGAGTCGGGCCTCCTCCCCCTCGTACGGGAGGTGGCCGACGCCGACGAGCGCGCGGGCGAGTGGCCGGTGATCGGCTGGCTGCTGAACGCGCACCTCGCGCTCGATCCGGGCTCCGGTACGGTGTACGCCGTCGACCCGGACGAGGAGACCGTGCGGGCGCTGCACACGGATGTCTCCTCCCTCGTCCACGTCACCCTGCGCCTTCAGCGACTGCTGGAGGAGTTCGCCTTCAGCGCTGAAGACGCCGACGAGGAGGCCGGTTTCGAGCGCCTGGACCGCGAGGTGGAGCACATCCGGCGGACGACGAGCGCGGTGGACCCGCTGCCCTTCGGTGACGAGGAGTCCATGTGGTCGGTGGTCGCCGACGAGATCGCCGAGGGCCGGCGCTTCGCGGCCGGCAGCCCGGGGGCCGCGTCTCTCTACGGCTGACGGGTGTGCGGCGCGTCGTCACGTAGTTGTCTCCGTGCAGGTCAGGTCCCTCGCGGCTGCCGCCGGTCTGGTGGCGGCGCTCACAGCCGTCGGCGCCGCACAGGCGGCACCGTCCGCCCCGGCCACCGGCCGTGAGGGACTCTCGTGCACCGCGAGTTCGGTGGGCGACGGCGACCTCGGCGCCGCACCGGAGGACGCCGAGCCGCTGCTCGCCGCCGGACGCGGCGAATCCCCGCCTCTTCGACGTCGACGCCCTGCTGGGCGCGCGTCACGGCGTGCGGGGGACCACCGCCCGGGGTGCCCTCGGCGTGATCGCCCAGCCGTCTCGGCGAACTTCCTGGGCGTGACAGCGCGGAGGAAGACAACGGCCACGGCCGCCGAGCGGCAGACGGTCCTCGCCTCCCCGGCGAACCCGACGAGACGTTCACGGCCACGGTGACGGTCGGTCAGCTCAGCGTCGGCTTCGGGAAGGCGGGCACGTGAGCGGACGCGTGGCGGAGATACCTCCGGGGCGGGCTCGCCGCCCTCTTGCCCGGGTCCACCGGCCCCCTTACCTTACTCTGAAGTAAGTTTACTTCAGAGTAAGGAGCTTGCCTTGACCGCCTATCGGACCCTGCTGGTCGGCACGGACGGATCGGAATCGTCGTACAGGGCCGTCGAGGCCGCCGCACGCCTCGCCGCCGTCTGCGGCGCCGAGCTCGTCGTCACGTGCGCGTACGCACCCATGCGCGGAACTGAACTCGCTTCCGCGCAGGATCAGTTGGGCGCGGAGGCGTACCAGGTGGTGGGTTCGGCCCCGGCCGAGGAGACCCTGAGGATCGCAAGAGACCGTGCCCGTCTGCAGGGCGCGGCCGAGGTGCGGACGGTCGCCGTGGAGGGCGAACCGGTCCCCTCGCTCGTGCGGACGGCCCGGAAGTGCTCGGCCGACCTCCTGGTGGTCGGCAACCGGGGGCTGCGGTCGCTGGCGGGCCGGCTCCTCGGCTCGGTGCCGGCGGACGTCGCCAGGAAGGCCGGTCTGGACGTCCTGATCGTGCACACCACGTGAGCGGGGAGCAGGACGGCGCGGGCCCGGGATCCGTCGAGGAGGTGCTGCTCGGCGGCGGCCGGGTCTGGACACGGCGGGAGGTGGCCGCGCGCGCCGGGGTGGAGTTCGAGCGTGCCGTACGCGTGTGGCGCGCGCTCGGGTTCCCAGCGGTGGACGACGAGGCCGGGGTGTTCACCGACGCCGACGTCGAGGCACTGCGCGCGGGGGAACGCCTCATCGCGGCCGGGCTGATCACCGAGCACAGCGAGACCCTGATGGCCCGGGCCCTGGGCCACCACCTCTCCCGGCTCGCCGACTGGCAGGTGGACACCCTGCGGGACTGGATGGGGCGCGGCCAAGAGCCCTCGCCCGGGCGGGAAGCCCTCCTGGGGCACATGGCGGCGCTGCTGCCGGAGATCGAGCGCGTCCAGCGGTACGTCTGGCGCCGCCATCTCGTCGCGTACGCCGGGCACGTGCCGGCCGACGAACGGGAGGACGGCGCCGTGGCCGGTGACGGCGCGCACGTCCGGGAGCGCGCGGTCGGGTTCACCGACATGGTGGGCTACACCCGGATGACCCGTGGCCTGGACGGCGCCGAACTGGTGGGCGTGCTCGACCGGTTCGAGACCATGACCGGCGATGTGGTGGCCGAGGGCCGGGGCCAGGTGGTGAAGACCATCGGCGACGAGGTGCTCTTCGTCTGCGAGTCGGCGGCCGACGCCGCCGGCATCGGTCTGGAGCTGGCGGCGCGGGCCGAGGCCGACCCGAAGCTGCCGCAGGTGCGGACCGGACTGGCCCACGGCCCGGTGATCGGCCGCTTCGGTGACGTCTACGGGGAGGCGGTCAACATGGCGGCCCGGCTCACCGCTGTGGCCCGCCCCGCGTCCGTCCTGGTCAACACCGCGCTCGCCGGGGAGCTCGCGGGGGTGGCGGCGTTCGCGCTGAGGCCGCTGCGTCCGGTGTCGGTGCGCGGCTACAGCCGGCTGCGGCCGGTGCTCCTGCGCAGGGGCGGGTCCGGTTCCTGAGCCGATGAGGTGGCGGGGGCGCGTGCCGGTCGCGGACGGGCCGCCCGGCACGGCGTACAAAAACAAGAAGCAGGGAGAACCCTCTCCCTGCCGTAACCAACTTATAGCGCACCGGGGGGCTTGCGGCAAGGGCCGGGTGGTGCCGCAGAATCATCGGCCCGACCAACCGACCTGCGGAAATGAGGACGCTGCGTGCGCGAGCGCTACGTGTGGGAGCTGAACGAGGCCGATGGGGCGCCGGTCGCGGCCGTCGGCGGCAAGGGCGCGCATCTGGCCACGCTGTCGCGGATCGAGGGCGTCCGGGTGCCGGGCGGGTTCTGCGTCACGACGGACGCCTTCCGACGCGTCGTGGCCTCCGAGCCGGCGGTCACCGAACAGCTCGGGCGGCTGGCGGTCGTGGACCCGGACGACCGGGAGTCCGTACGCGCCCTGAGCGCGGAGATCCGGCGGACCATCGAGGGCCTCGCCCTGCCGGAGGACCTGGTGGCGGCGGTCGGCGGGGCACTCGCCCGGCACGGTGAGCACGCCGCGTACGCCGTACGGTCCAGCGCGACGGCGGAGGACCTGCCGACGGCCTCCTTCGCCGGCCAGCAGGACTCCTATCTGAACGTCGTGGGTCCGGAGGCGGTGCTCCGGCACATCGGCCGGTGCTGGGCGTCGCTGTTCACCGAGCGGGCGGTCGCCTACCGCCGGCGGGGCGGCATCGACCACCGTGCCGTGCACATGGCCGTCGTCGTGCAGCGGATGGTGTTCCCGAGGGCGTCGGGCATCCTCTTCACGGCCGACCCCATGACGGGGAACCGCAGGGACGCCACGGTGGACGCCGGCTTCGGGCTGGGCGAGGCCCTGGTCTCCGGCCTGGTCAACCCGGACGTCTTCACCGTGCGCGACGACGCGATCACCCACCGGTCGATCGCCTCCAAGGAGCGCGCCGTCGAGGCCCTGGAAGGCGGTGGCACGCGCGAGGTGACGGTCGGCGCACGGCGGCGGGAGGAGCCGGCGCTGACGGACGAGCAGGTGCTCGGGCTCGTGCGGCTCGGACGGCGGATCGAGGCGCACTTCGGCCGCCCGCAGGACATCGAGTGGTGCCTGTCCGACGACGGTTTCCGGATCGTCCAGAGCCGGCCGATCACGACGCTGTTCCCCGTCCCGGAGGCGCCGGACGGCGGCAACCACGTCTACGTCTCCGTCGGGCACCAGCAGATGATGACCGACGCGATGAAGCCCTTGGGCCTCTCGATGTGGCGGCGGACGGCCATGGTTCCGATGCTGGAGGCCGGCGGGCGGCTGTTCGTGGACGTCACCCGGCGCCTCGGCTCACCCGCGGTCCGGGCCGGGCTCCTGGACATGATGGGCAAGGGCGACCCGCTGGTCAGGGACGCCCTGGAGACCGTCCTGGCTCGCCCCGGCTTCGTCCCGACGCTCCCGGACCCGGCGCCCGCCGCGCCGCCTGCCGGTGGCGCGCCCGCGCCCATCGCGACCGACCCGGCCGTCGTCGCCGAACTCATCGCCCGCAGCGAGGCGTCCGTCGCCGCCCTGGCGCGCGACCTCCGGACGCACTCCGGTCCGGCCCTGTTCGACTACCTGCCGACGGCCTTCGAGGAGCACAAGCGGGTGCTCGGCGACCCCGTGAGCATGCAGGCGATCATGGCGGGCATGGAGTCCACCTGGTGGCTCAACGACAAGCTGCTGGAATGGCTCGGCGAGAAGAACGCGGCCGACACGCTCACCCTGTCCGCCCCCGACAACGTGACCTCCGAGATGGGGCTCGCCCTCCTCGACGTCGCCGACGCGATCCGCCCGCATCCGGAGGCGGTGGCGTATCTGCGGGGCGCCGTGGACGACGACGGCTTCCTGGACGGCCTGGGGAAGGTCGCGGGCGGGGCGGAGGCGCGCGAGGCCATCGAGACCTACCTCCACCGGTACGGCATGCGGTGCGTCGGCGAGATCGACATCACCCGGCCGCGCTGGAGCGAGCGCCCCACCGCGCTCGTGCCGGTGATCCTCGACAACGTACGCCTCTTCGGACCGGGAACGGCCGCGCGACGCTTCGAGGAGGGGCGGCAGAAGGCTCTGGCGAAGGAGCGGGACGTGCTCGCGCGGCTGCGGGCGCTTCCGGACGGGGACCGCAAGGCCGACGAGACCAAGGCGATGATCGACCGGGTCCGCACCTTCATCGGCTACCGCGAGTACCCGAAGTACGGGATCGTCTGCCGCTACTTCCACTACCGGCAAGCCCTCGTACGGGAGGCCGAGCGCCTGGCCGACGCCGGGGTGCTGGCCGACCGGGAGGACGCCTCCTACCTCACGCTGGAGGAGTTCGGTGACGCCGTGCGCTCCGGCGCGGTGGACCAGGCCCTCATCCGGCGGCGCAGGGAGGAGTTCCGGGCGTACAGCGCACTCACCCCGCCCCGGGTGCTCACCTCGGACGGCGAGGCGGTGAACGGGGCGTACCGGCGGGACGACGTGCCGGAGGGAGCGCTGAACGGTTTGCCGGTCTCCGCGGGGACCGTCGAGGGAAGGGCCCGCGTGATCCTGGACGTGGCCGAGGCCGATCTCGAAGCGGGCGACATCCTGGTCACCACCTTCACGGACCCGAGCTGGTCCCCGCTGTTCGTCGGGATCGCGGGTCTGGTGACCGAGGTGGGCGGGCTGATGACCCATGGCGCGGTGATCGCCCGGGAGTACGGGCTGCCGGCCGTCGTGGGCGTCGAGCAGGCCACGCGGCGCATCCGGGACGGGCAGCGCATCCGCGTCCACGGCGCCGACGGGTACATCGAGCTGCTGACCTGACGACGGGGCGGTGGGTGGCCGGTTCCGTACTCTGGAGGGCATGCGCATGCGCCCCACTCTGAGCTGGACCCCCACCGCGGGGCTGCCCCCGGCCACCACCGACCTGGAACCCGTCGCCGAAGCGCTCGGCCGGGGCGGTGTGCTGGTGCTGAGCGGAGCCGGCATCTCGACGGAGTCCGGCATCCCCGACTACCGGGGCGAGGGCGGCAGCCTGAGCCGGCACACGCCGATGACGTACCAGGACTTCACGTCCGGCACCCGGCCCCGGCAGCGGTACTGGGCGCGCAGCCATCTCGGCTGGAAGACGTTCCGGCGCGCCCTCCCGAACGCCGGGCACCGGGCGGTCGCCGCGTTCGGGCGCGGTGGCGCGCTCGCCGGGGTGATCACCCAGAACGTCGACGGGCTGCACCAGGCCGCCGGCAGCGAGGACGTGGTGGAGCTCCACGGGGGCCTGGACCGGGTCGTCTGCCTGGACTGCGGCACGCTCGTCGCGCGGCGCGAGGTCGCCCGGCGCCTGGAGGAGGCGAACCCGGGGTTCCAGCCGGTGGCGGCCGGGGTCAATCCGGACGGCGACGCCGACCTCACCGACGACCAGGTCGGGGACTTCCGGGTGGTGCCGTGCGAGGTCTGCGGCGGCGTCCTCAAGCCGGACGTGGTGTTCTTCGGCGAGCCGGTACCCCCGGCGCGGGTCGAGCACTGCCGCGAGCTGGTCCGCACGTCGGCCTCGCTGCTCGTTCTGGGATCCTCGCTGACGGTGATGTCAGGGTTGCGGTTCGTCCGGCAGGCGGCGCAGGCCGGGAAGCCGGTGCTCATCGTCAACCGCGAGCCGACCCGGGGCGACGCCCAGGCCGTCACGCGGATCGGACTCCCGCTGGGGGCGGCCCTGGGAACGGTGGCGGACCGGCTGGGACTGCGCGTGGACGACTGGGGCAGGCCCCCAGGGCCTGTATGACGATTCCCGTCGTCGCCCGGAGGGCGGCCGGGCGGCGTCAGGTGCGTGCTCTCCGCGTGCCGGCCCCAGACCCCTGTACTGGACGTACCGGGGTCCGGGGCCGGTGCGGCGAGAGTGCGTGCATGGCGTCGCGCGGCAGGCGGGGATGGTCGGACAGGCCCTAGCGGGCAGGCCGGGTGAGCTGGGCGCGTACCCACGCCGGGTCCGGGTTGGTGTGGGCACGCCCCGCCACGAAGACGGTCGGCACAGTCTCGTTGCCGTCGTTGACCGCCCGCACCGCGGCGGCGGCCTCGGGGTCGCGCCAGATGTCGACCCAGTGCAGGCGGCGGGCGTGCCGGCGCAGCCGGAACCGCAGCCGCAGACAGTACGCGCAGCCCGGCCGCCAGAAGACGACGGGACGGCCGTCGACCGCGCTGCGGCGCCGGGCCTCCGCCGCGCTGACCGACCTCGGGAAGACCAGGGGCGAGTTCAGGGCCGCGCACAGGGCGAAGGCCAGCAGGATGATGACGGCCTGACGGGTGCTCCCCCAGACGAACAGCCCGGCCGCGCCGACCGCGCCCGAGGTCAGGAACAGGATCGGCAGCAGCCAGACACGCCTCATGGCGGGCCATGCTACCGACGCGCCGGTACGGCCCCGGAGCCGGGCCGCCGCAACGGCCACCACCGGCGCCGCCGCGTGTCCTCGTCCCGCACGGGATCCGGCAGCGGCGGGTCCACGTAGGTCCGGGCGGTGAGCTGCGCCGGCAGGGCGACGCGGCCCGGGTGCACGCAGACCGGCGTCCGGGTGCCCGCGGTGTACCGGAAGCCGTCCGCCGCGTCGAACGGCCAGTCCCGGCTGGGCCGGTCCGCGACGAGGAAGCCGGTGCGCGGCAGCCGCAGCGCCGGGCAGAACCAGCAGCACGGGTAGTCCGACTCCGGGTCGATGAAGGGTGCCTCGGCGTCGTCGTCCATATCCCCAGGAAGGTAGCGCACGGCCGCACGGCCTGACCCGCTCAGCCGGCGGAGGGCCGCCAGTCGTCCGGCCAGGGCACGGCGCGGGCGGCGGCCCCGGGCACGCCGAGGCTGGTCCGCGCGAGGCCGACGTAGCGGTCGCGGGCCTGCCGGAACTGCAGGTAGGCCTGGTCCCAGTCCTGCTCGACCGCGGTCCCGACGCCCCGGGCCAGGGATTCCAGCCGCCACAGGCAGTGGTCCACGGACTTGGAGGCGGTGTTCGCCTCGGTGTCGCCGAGCAGGCCGAGCGTCTCGGAGAGCGCGGAGCGCCGCGACTCCAACTGGCCCACCTCGGCCAGGATCTCGGGCGTCCCCTCCACCGGGATGGGGCCCGTGGTGAGGCCCCGCCCGGCGGCGAGCATCTGGTAGCGCGCGGCCAGCTCCTTGACCGCGTGGGCGTAGTCGGAGTAAGCGGTGAGCCGGCGTTCGTCCCACCGGACGGACTGCTGCCTGCGCCATCTCGTGCGCTCGTTGGCGCTGGTCACCAGGAACGAGGTGACGGCACCCAGGGCGACACCCGCGAGCGGCAGTATCTGTGCGGTCAGACTCACGAAGGCCCCCCGGTCGGTCCTGTGCACGGCGGAAGAACCATAACGTTCCGCCGTACGGGCCTGCGCGGCACCGATCGCCGTGCGGCGGACAACACCTCGCGCTCTCCGGCCGCTCGCGGGACCACTGTGCCGATGAACGCACCTTCCTTCACCGCTTCCCAGCGGTGTGCCCTCGCCCATGTCGCGGGGCTCGCGTCGGGTCCGGCGGTGGACCCCGGCCTGCGCGTGACCCTCAACTTCCACCCTGACCGGCTGCTGGACGGCAGGCCCCTGCTGGAGGCGATGGCCGGGACCGGCGTCTGCACCTCACAGTTCGTGACCGGCACGGGCAACGGTGGCCTGACGCCCTGTCCGGGCGGTGACCGGTGGCGCTGGGAGAGCAGGATCTTCGGTGGTGCCTACGACGGCGCACCCGGGGCGCAGCGGCCCGTGTACGGAGCGTTGGACTTCCGCCGGAACGCGGTCGGCGGAGCGCCCAGGTACGATTCCGCGCACTTCCGGCTGGGCGCCGGGGCGTTGGAGCGTACGACCTTCTGCTGTCCGGACAGTTGCCTCGAACCCGCGGACTTCGGGGTCGCCCCGCGCATGAACCTGGTCGCCCTCGCCCTGGCCGATGAGCAGGACGTCCTCGACGACTGCATCGAGGCGCAGGTGCACGGGCCGGTCCGCCCGGACCGCCATGCGGAGGCGCTGGTCCTGGACCCGTGCTACCGGGGCACCGATGTGGAGGCGTCCGCCGGGCGGCTGGGCTGTCCCGTGGAGTGTCACCCCGGGTTCCGCCTCACGGTGGAGGAGTTGCGCCGTTATTCCGGCTACCGGGGGCAGGAGTACGCCGATCTGGGCGAGGCCCTCGCCGTGGACGGCGTCCTCGTCCCCCTTGCCGTCGGGGCCGCGGCGCGTGCGGGGCGCTTTGATCCTCAGGCGGTCAAGAAGGTGTGGTACTGCCTGGCACGCTTCGGCTTCCCGTACGAGGTCCGGACCGCGGCGGTCACCGGTCGTTCGGCCGGTCCCGTGCCGGCCGGGAAGGACGGATGACCGGGGGGCCTGCCGTGCGGGGCTGGGTGTCCACATCCGCAGGACGGCCGCCCCGGCCATGGAGCACGTGTGCCCCGTGGCGTCGCCGCCAACGGTGGCGCGCGAAATTCTTCTTCGGCCGAAAATGGTGGGAATGGTCCGCGTGTGACGGGGAATCCGATGATCGTCGTGAGCGACGCCCCTTCCCCGGCCGCCCCCGCGGCCCGGAGGGTCAGTTCAGTTGAGGAGGAGTTGGCTGTGCTGCTTCCCACGCCCGCAGACCTGCGTGCCGCCCTGTCCCGTTATGCCGACGCGGTGATCGAGGACGAGCGCCGTTCCACGCCGGAGACCATCCGGCAACGGGAGGACACCGCGTACACCCTGTGCGTCATGACGGGTGTCAGTGATGTGCGCGACGCCCTGAGCACCGCCGACGCCCTGCTGAGCCGCCGCGCCCCGGAGTCGGAGGCCGGCCGGCGCGACCACTCGGGGGCCGTCCCCGTCTGAGGTACGCGCAGCGCATGGCAACGGCCGTCGGCCCCCCCGGATCTTCCGGGGGGGGCCGACGGCCGGCGTGTGGCGGCCCGGGCCGCCGGGCGAGTCAGGCCCCCGGCAGGAACAGGCAGAACGGATGGCCGTGGGGGTCGCGCAGCACCCGGACGTCCTTCTGGGGCTGGAGCTCCGCCAGCTTCGCACCCAGGGCGCAGGCCCGCTGTGTCTCGGCCTCCAGGTCGTCCACCTCCACGTCCAGGTGCGCCTGCATCTGCTGGGTGCCCGGGAGCTGTGGCCATACCGGAGGTGTGTGGTCCGCTTCCAGCTGGAAGCTGAGGCTGGGGCGCTCCTGTCCGGGAGCCCGCAGCCGGACCCATGCGGGGTCCCGTTCGACCTCCTCCCAGCCCAGCAGGGCACGGTAGAAATCGGCCAGGGCGGCGGGGTCGGGCGTACCGAGCACGAAGGCACCGAGGTTCGTCGTCATGTCCCTCACGTTGCCCCGGCGCCCGCGCCCATGCATCCGGGGGTGTGGGAGCCGGGCCGCCGGGTACCCGGGGTTCCTCCCGCCGCATACGGGGCCGACGTGCCCGGCCGCGGCCGACCCGATGGAGGACGCGGTACCGGATGACGTTGGTGCACGGCATATACGCGGCTGCGGGGATCGGCATCCTGACGGCCGCCGTTCTTCCCCCGCTCGTCCGCCGGCGACCCTTCTCGATGCCCATGGTGTTCCTCGTGGCGGGTGCGGCGATCGCCTTGCTGCCGTTCGGCGTGCCCGTCGTGGACCCCGTACGGGACCGGGTGTGGGTCGAGCACGTGACGGAAGTCTGCGTGATCGTCTCGCTGATGGGGGCCGGGCTCGCGATCGACCGGCCTTTCGGATGGCGTGCCTGGGCGGGGGCCTGGCGCTTCCTGGGGCTCGCCCTGCCGTTGACCGTCGGGGGCGTGGCGTTGCTCGGGGTGTGGCTCATGGGCTGGCCGCCGGCGGTGGCCCTGCTGCTGGCCGGTGCGCTGGCGCCGACCGATCCGGTGCTGGCGGCGGAGGTGCGGGTCGGGGAGCCGACGAGCGGGGACGACGAGGAGGACGAGGAGGAGGTGCGGTTCACGCTGACCTCGGAGGCCGGTCTCAACGACGGGCTCGCGATGCCGTTCGTGCTGGCCGCCGTGGCGCTGGCGGCGACGGCGGGAGACGGCTGGTCGGCGGGGTGGATCGGGCACTGGCTGCTGGCCGATGTGCTGGTGCGGGCGGCGGTCGGACTGGTCGCGGGGGTGGCCGTGGGGCGGTTGCTCGGCCGGCTGTTCTTCCGCTCCCGGCACGTCCGCCTCTCGCGGCAGATGGAGGGCTTCACCGCGCTCGGGGCCACGTTCACCGCGTACGGGCTGACCGAGCTGCTCCACGGCTACGGGTTCCTCGCGGTGTTCGTCACGGCGTGCACCATCCGGGGCGCCGAACGCGACCACGGCTACCACCAGGTGCTGCACGGCTTCAGCGAGCAGATCGAGCGTCTGCTGACCGCCGTGCTGCTGTTCCTGCTGGGCGGCTACCTGGTCGCCGAAGGGCTGGCGGACCTCCCGTGGCGGGGGGCGCTCCTCGGCCTCGCCCTCGTCCTGGTGATCCGCCCGGCCGCCGGCGCCGCCGCCCAGCTGGGCTTTCCGGCCGGGCCGCGCGAACGGGCGGTCACCGCCCTGTTCGGCATCCGGGGCATCGGCTCGCTCTTCTACCTGGCGTACGCGCTCGGCGAAGGCCCCTTCACGCGGTACGCCGACGAGCTGTGGGCGGTCACCACGTTCACGGTCCTGGTCTCCGTGCTCCTGCACGGCGCGACGGCGACTCCGGTGATCCGGCACCTGGACCGGCGGCGGGAGCGGGTCTCCTAGGGTTGTCCGTGAGGAGCGGCGTCCGGTGTGTGCTCCCGGCGTGCCGGCCGGAGTCCTCGTGCTGGACGTACTCGGGCTTTCCGGTGCGGCGAGAGTGCGTGCTGGGCGTCGCGACGGCGTAAACGCTGCCTGGTGCGGCCCTGGGGTGCGCGGCCGGGCCGGAGGGTCCGCACCATCTGGACCGGGTCGGCGGGGTCCACCGGCTCCGCCGTCGGGCGGGGCGCGCACGTACTCGACGGCCGCCGAGGGCGACAGGCCCGGCAGCCTCCGGCGCGGCGTCCGCACCGCGTGCGGCCGGCCGTGCTCGGCGGCGGCCGCCCGTACCGGCGTCGTGGAGGCCGTCCGCCGCAGTCCGTACGGGCAGCCCCCGGATCCGGCCGCGACAGTCGTCCTCCCCTGCCCCGGACACCGCCGAAAGAACGCCGATCCGGTGCGGGCTCCCGTCGTCGCGGTCGACCGGATACGGTCCCGACGCCCAGCAGCATGTCCCTGGCGACCCCGGTCCGCAGGTACTTCACGGACTGCCGGGAGACGATCCCCACCAGCTCGTGCTCCTCGGCACCGGCCACGGCCGCGGCCGGCTGCTCCGCGCCCTTGGCCAGCCACTCGCGGTGCTCGCGCTCCACCCGCTCCTCGACGAGGCGTACCGCCGCTTCCCGGTCGAACACCCCGGCAGCCTCCGCACGCACCCGCCCCGCGTCTACTCGGTTCGCAGCGCCACCGCCGTACGGGTCCTGGCGGCCCAGCCCGCGGGCAGCAGGGCGCCCAGGACGGCGATCACGAGGCCGCCGAGGACGAGCGGGAAGAGCCCGGCCGGGGAATGGACCGCGAGGACGGAGTCGGGGAGGCGCAGCCCCACGCTCTCCCCCATCACGGGGAGTACGCGGTGGTGCAGGGCGATGCCGAGCGGGACGCCGAGGCCGCCTGCGGCAAGGCCGGTGACGGCCACCGAGGTGAGGACCAGGACGACGGTCTGGCGGGGCGTCATGCCGAGGGCCTTGTGGATGCCGATCTCCCGGACGCGCTCGCGGGTGTCGAGGAGCACTCCGTTGAGCACGCCGAGCGCGGCGACGGCGACGATCATCAGCGTGAGGATCGCGGACAGGGCGTTGAGCGTCGCGACCATGTCGCCGCCCGCGCCGAGCCCGCCGGCCCTGGCCGTGGCACCCAGGGGGCGCAGGGTCTTGTCGAGCGTGCCGGCGTAGGCGTGCGCGTCGGTACCGGGGGCGACCGCGATGTGGTGGCTGGTCTCCGTCAGGTCCGGGTGGGCCGCCTTGAGCGTCGCGGCGTCGGTGAAGACCTGCATGCCGTCGTTGCGCGGGTCCAGGACCTCGCCGACGATCCGTACGGTGACGGGCGCGCCCAGACCTCCCAGGGTGAGGGTGTCGCCGATGCGGGTGCCGGTGGCGGTGAGGAACGGGGACGGGACGGCGGCCTCTCCGGGCCGGGTGATCCAGCGTCCGGCGACCATGGTGTAGCCGCCCCAGGAGGCGTCACCGGTGAAGGCGACGACGTCGGTCGTGCCGGTGAGCCCGTCCACGGTGGCGCGGACCGTGGAGGCGCTGTAGTACTTCGCCGTGCCCGGGGTCGCCCGGATCGCCGCCGCGACGGCCGTCGGGTCGGCCGCGGCCCGCCGGGCTGGGCGTTCGGCACCCGGGGGTCCGAAGTCCGGCAGGGGCGCGGGCACCACGACGTCGGCGGCGTCGTGCGCCTTGGCCTTCATCACCTCGCCGAGGGAGGCGGCCATCCCGACGGTGAACGTGACGGCGACGGTGCCGAAGAGGATGGCGGCGCCCATGGCCAGCGCGCGGGCGG
>NZ_JAAGNI010000458.1 GCF_010550605.1 Streptomyces sp. SID9727 | reverse complement strand
GTACGAGCGCCGTGCGGCCTGGCGTGGTGCGGCCGGCGGGAGCGCGGGCGCGGTGGCGGCGTGGGGCGGTGAGCGGCGCCGCCCCCGGCGAGGTGGCGCGTCCGGAGGGGGGACAACCCCCCTGCGGAGACGCCGGGTTGCTCCAGTGCACAGGTATCTGTGCACAGAGCATTGTGTGACGCATGCCAGAGAAGCCCGGTGGTACCGAGATCACGGAGTTGGCCGCCCTGAAGGCGCTCGCCCAGCCGCGACGTCAGCAGATCCTTCAGCACCTCACCCTGCACGGCCCCGCGACCTCGGCGATCCTTGCCCGCGCGCTGGGGCTGAACACCGGGGCGACCAGCTACCACCTGCGTGAACTGGCCCGGTACGGCTTCGTGACGGACACCGTGCCGCAGGAGCCGGCCGGGCGTCGGGGCAGGTGGTGGCGGGCCGTCCCCGGGGACCGGCGCTTTCCGCCGCCGTCCCGGCGGACGCCCGAACTGAGCCTCGTCATCGACGAGCTGAACCGCCACGCGTACGCCGCCGACCTCGCCCTCTTCGAACGGCTCCAGCGCGAGAGCGCCGACGCCGCGCCGGACGAATGGGCCGACGCCTTCGCGTACTCACGGGGCGCGTTGAGCCTCACGCTCCCCGAACTCCGTGCGTTCTTCGAGGAGTACATCGCCCTGATGAACCGCTACCGGCGCCCAGGCGCCGACACCGCACCGGGTGCCCGGACGGTTCACACCCGGCTGCTCGCCTTCCCGGCCCCCGATCCGGCCACCGCTCCGGACCGCGCGAGCCGGCCCCCCTTCACCGGCCGACCAGAGACGGACGCCTCATGATGCTGCGCTATGCCCTGCGGACGATCCGGCACCGCAAGGCGGGATTCCTCGGGGCCTTCCTCGCCCTCATGTGTGCTGCCGCACTCGTCACCGCCTGCGGCACCCTGCTGGAGACCGGCCTGCGCGGCCGGATCGCCACCGAGCGGTACGCGGCCGCCCCGCTGATCGTCTCGGCCGACCAGAACGTCCACCGCACGACCGTCAAGCACAAGGGCAACGGGAAGACGAAGACCAAGCACAAGGCGAAGCCCGTCGCCGAACGCGCCTGGCTCCCCGCCGCCACTGCCGACCGGCTGCGCCACCTGCCGGGTGTCCGCGCGGTCGTCCCCGAACTGACCTTCCTCGCCCAGCCGCTCGGACTCCCCGCCCACGCAGCGGACGACGGCGTCCCCTTCCACGGGCACGCCTGGTCGTCCGCCCCGCTGACGCCCTTCGCGCTGACCGCCGGCCGTGCCCCGGCGGCCCCCGGCGACGTCGTGATCGACCGGACCCTCGCCGTACGGGCGGGCCTCACGACCGGGGACCGGATCACCGTGCAGTCGACCCGCGCCCCTCGCACGTACCGGATCAGCGGCATCGCGGCGCCCCAGGGGCGGGGCGCACTCCGGCAGCAGCGCTCGCTGTTCTTCTCCGACGCGGAGGCCCGGCGGCTCGCTGACCGCGCGGGCCGGGTCAGCGCGATCGGTGTCCTGCCCGCGCCCGGCACCGGCGTGCTGAAGGAGCAGGTCTCGGCGGCCCTCAAGGGCACCCACGCCCAGGTGGCGACGGGCGACGGGCGCGGGCCGGTCGAATTCCTCGACGCGGCGGGGGCCCGCGTCAAGCTGGTCTCGATGGGCGGAGCCATGGGCGGCACCTCACTGCTGGTCGCGGTGCTCGTCGTCGTCGGGACGTTCGCCCTCTCCATTCAGCAGCGCCACCGCGAACTGGCCCTGCTTCGTACCATCGCCGCCACCTCGCGGCAGGTACGCCGGCTGCTGGGCCGGGAGGCCCTGGTCGTCGGGGCCTTCGCCGGAGTCCTGGGCGCGTTCGCCGGGCTGCCGCTCGCCGCGTGGCTGCACGGCCGGTTCACCGGGATGGGCGTGATCCCGCCGACCCTGGAACGTACGGCCGGGGTCCTCCCCGCCTGCGCCGCCGTGGCCGTCACCCTCCTCGGCGCCTGGGCCGCCGCCCGCATCTCCGGCCGCAGGATCGCCGGTCTGCGTCCGGCGGAGGCGATGGCCGAGTCCGCGGTCGAGCGGCGCGGCCCGGCCCGGGGACGCGTCCTCGCGGGGCTGCTCCTGCTCGCCGGCGGCGGTGCGCTGGTCGGTGTCCTGAGCGTGCTGCGCACCGAGGCCGCCTCGACCCCGGTGACCTTCCTGGCCGTGGTGGTGCTGGCCACGGCGGTCTCGCTGCTGGGGCCCCTGCTCGTACGGGCCGCCGCCTTCCTGGTGGCGGGTGTGCTCCGACGGACGGGCCCGATGAGCACCCTGGCCACCGCGAACGTCCGGGGCAACTCCACCCGGATGGCCTCCGTCGTCACCCCGCTCACCCTGCTCATCGGCATGACCTGCACGGTCCTCTTCCTCCAGCCGACCGTCGGCGACGCCGCGCGCGCCCAGGCCAGGGAGGGCACCCGCGCCACCTGGGTGCTCGGCGCCCACGGGCCGGGCGTTCCGTCGGAGGCGGCGAAGGCGGTCCGCGCGACGCCCGGCGTCACCGCAGCCACGGAGGTCGTACGGACCACCGTGCGGGTGGGACTGGAGAAGTACACCGCACAGGGCGTCACCGGGACGGGGCTCACCCGTACCTGGGACCCGGGCGTGACGAGTGGTTCCCTCGCCGCGTTCGCCGCGAACGGGCGGGCCGCCGCGATCAGTGAACTGGCCGCCGACCGGCTCGGGCTGCGCGTCGGCAGCGAACTCGTCCTCCACCTCGGGGACGGCACCCCCACCACGCTCATCGTCGCCGCCGTCTACCACCGGAACCTCGGCTTCGGGGACCTCACCCTGCCGCACGACCTGCTCGCGCGGCACATGGACAACCCGCTCGCCGCGACCGTCCTGGTGGCCGGGGACGCGTCCGGGGCCGCCCTGTCGGCCGTCCTGAAGCGGTTCCCCGGCGTCGAGGTCGTCGCCCCTGCCGTCGCCGACCGGCTCCAGGCCGACCGGGGCCAGGAGAACGCCGAGGTCAACCTCCTCGCCATGGGACTGGTCCTCGCCTTCACCGCGATCGCCGTCGTCAACACGCTGGCCATGTCGGTGTCGGAACGCTTCAGGGAGTTCGCGCTCCTGCGCCTCGCCGGCGCCACCCGCCGTCAGGTGCTGCGGATGCTCCGCACCGAGACCCTGTCGGTCCTGGTGATCTCCGCGGCTCTCGGCACCGGTATCGCGCTCGCCGTACTGACGGCGTTCAGCATCGGCATGACGGGGAGCGCGGCGCCCGGCGTCCTGCCCCTGGTGTACGGGACGGTGGTCGGTGCCGCCGCACTGCTCGCGCTGGTGGCGACGGCACTGCCCGGCCGGTTCGCGCTGCGGACCCGTCCGGTGGAGGCGGCCGCGGGCCGGTGACGAGGGGGACATGAGGGGGTGGCCCTGGCGGGCCGCCCCCTCGTCTCACGTCTCGACGGGGAGGCCCGCCGCGCGCCACGCCTGGAAACCGCCCGCCAGGTCGGTCGCCCGGTACAGGCCGAGCCGGTGCAGCGACTCGGCCGCCAGGCTCGACGCGTAACCCTCGTTGCAGATCACCACCACCCGCAGGCCGTGGTCCACCGCCTGCGGGACCCGGTGGCTTCCCCGCGGGTCCAGCCGCCATTCCAGTTCGTTGCGCTCGATGACCAGCGCCCCCGGGATCAGCCCGTCCCGCTCGCGCAGCTCCGCGTAGCGGATGTCCACGAGCAGGGCGCCCTCGGAGGCCGCCGCCCAGGCTTCCCGCGGGCCGAGCCGTTCGTAACCGGCCCTGACCCGCTCCAGCAACTCGTCGATCCCTAGGGCCTCGTCGCTCACCTTGATCCTCCCGGGGTGCCTCGTTCTCCGGGGCGGGGAGGGAGGGGTTCTCGGGGTGGAGCCGCGAAGCGGCGGAGTTCGCTGCGCATCGGTGGTGACCTGTACTTTCTTCCGTTGTCAGTGGGGGCTGTGAGGTTGCGGATCATGGCGGCGACAGCGGTGGCTGGGCGGGGTTCCGGGCTTGCCCGGTACACCTTCCGGCTGCGTGAAGAGCCGACGGACCGCAGGTCCCCGGCCAACGTGAACCAGGAATCCCCGCCCTTCCTCAGGGCGGGGAGGATGTCACTGCCAGTCCTCCGGTCCCTCGGTCTGCTCCAGGCGCAGCACCGCGCCGGTGCGGCTGTAGCGGCGGATGCGCGGCAGCGGCGGGTAGTACGCGTGCACGGAGACGGCGTGCTCCGTGGGGGACTCGTTCAGCACCTCGTGGACGTGATGGCGGCCGAAGGCCCTGCCCCGGCCGGGGGTCAGTTCCCGGGTGCGGTCGATGTCCCCGGTCAGTTCCAGGGTCTTCCAGCCTTCGGTGGGCAGCCGGGCCGCGAGGGAGTGTTCCCTGAGCGTGCCGGCCGCGGTGAGGAAGGCGCCGATCGAGTCGGCGTGATCGTGCCAGCCGGTGCCGGTGCCCGGAGGCCAGCCGATCAGCCACGCCTCGCTGCCACCGGGGCCGTCGAGCCGGATCCAGGTCCGGCCCTCGGGGTCGAGCGGAAGGGAGGTGATGAGTGCGGTGTCCTCGGCGGTGCGGCGGACGAAGTCGAGCAGTTCCGCGGCGGTCGGAGCCGGAGCGGACGTGCGCGTGGGCACGGGGACAGCGGGGGAGGGAGAGGCAGACACGGAGACCGTCCTGGGAGTTCGCGCGGACGCCCCGCCGTACGGCACAGCGCGCGGCGAAGGCAGGTGAAGGCGATTCAGCAGGACGGGCGACACACGCAGCCCGCATAGCGGAGCAGGTCCATATGGACCCTCCGCCACAGGCGCACATCGGTGTCGGTCATGACCGGGAGTAGACCATGCGCGCCCGTGAGGGTCAATTGACGTCCGCGGTCCTGTCGGCACGCACCGACGTCCGGGCCGCGCCGCCGCGCACCGCGTCCGCCGCCGCGAACAACTCGGCCGGTCGCACCCCGCCGAACGCCTCCACGAGATGCCCGTCCGGCCTGACCAGCAGGACCGTGTGCGCGGAGGCCCCCGGATAGCTCTCGGCCACCAGCAGTTCGGCCTTCACCGGCAGCGCCGCGACCGCCTCCGCCAGCCGGGGCATCACTCCGGCGCGCATCCAGTGGCGCCGGTCCCATACTCCGGTCCCGGGCGCCACCAGCACCACGAGGAGCCGCTCCTGCCCCAGCCGTTCGCGCAGCCGTACCGGGGTGCCGTCGGGCGCCGTGACCCGCACATCGGCCACCGGCGCACCGGGGGGCGTGCCCACCGAGGTGTGCGCCTCGGTGCGCGCGGGCGCAAGGGGGGACAAGGCGTAGGAGGGGGGCGCACCGAGGGGGCCGCAGCCCAGATGCCCGTCCATCAGCAGGGTGTCGTGCCCCCGTGCGCTCCCCGGCACGAGCGTCCGCAGACCTCCGCCGCCCCGCAGTATCGGCAGCGACTGGTCGGCGGCCCGCAGCCGCGCGGCGACGGCGGCCCGGCGCTCGGCCTGGTAGCTGTCGAGGAGCGCGTCGGACGCCCCGTGATGCCAGGCCAGAGCCAGCTTCCAGGCCAGGTTCTCGGCGTCCCGCAGCCCTTCGTCGAGCCCCTGGGTCCCCAGGGCACCCAGCAGATGGGCGGCGTCCCCGGCCAGGAAGGACCGCTTCACCCGCCACCGTCGGGCCAGCCGGTGGTGCAGCGTGTAGACCCCGGTGTCCAGCAGCTCGTACGGGGGTGTCTCGCCGCACCAGCCGGCCAGGGTGTCCCGGACCCGGGTGACGAGCGCGTCCGGCGTGACCAGTTCGCCGCGCGCGGGCAGCAGCCAGTCCAGCCGCCATACGTCGTCGGGCAGCGGGCGCGCCGTGACTTCGGCGCCGCCGGTGCGCCAGGGCGGCGACCGGTGCAGCACGGCCTCACCGGGCCGGGGCAGCTCGGCGCGCAGTGCGGCCACGGCGTGCCGTTCCACCGCCGTACGCCCGGGAAACCGGATGTCGAGGAGTTTGCGCACGGTGGACCGGGCCCCGTCGCAGCCGACCAGGTAACTCCCTCGCCACCAGGTCGATCCGGGCTCCCTGGTGTGCACGGTGACCCCGGCCGGGTCCTGCTCCAGCGTGTCGATCCGGCTGGGCCCGGCGGTCCGCACCAGCTCCTGTGCGGCCACCGCGTCCCGCAGGCCCCGGACGAGCGCGTGCTGCGGTACGTGCACGGGGGCGGCGGGCACACCGCTGCCCGGGACCGGGTCCTCGCCGAGCGGCAGCTCGCGCACCAGCTGCCTGCGCCGCACCGAACGCCAGCCGGACCAGCGGAGTCCCTCGTCCCGCAGCGCCTTGCAGCCCAGCCGCTCCAGAAAGGCCGCGGTCTCCTCGCGCAGCACGACCGTACGGGCGGGGCGGGTCTCGTCGCTTTCGGGGTCCTCGTCGAGCAGCACGGACGGCACGCCCTGCGCTGCGAGGGCGAGCGAGAGCGCCAGACCGACCGGCCCGGCACCGACGACGATCACCGGGTCCACGGTGCGTCCCCCGTCGGAAGCGCAGCGGAACGAAGGGGTCCGGTGGAACGGAACGGAAGGTGCGCGGGCGTCGAAGGAGGTGCTGCGGCGTCGGGGACTCGGTGCGCGATCACAGAACGTATGCAACCTACTGCCGGTGCTTGCGTCAAGCGACGGCGGAACGCGGCGAGGGGCGGTGGCAGGTGCGCCACCGCCCCTCGCGGGCGTCGTACGACGAGCCGTCAGGCGGCGCTTCCGTCGTCCATGTTGAGCGACGGCGCACCGATCGTCTCCAGTTCGCCCCCCGGGCCGGTGCCCACGACCGCGCCCGTGCTCTTCTTGCCGCGCCGGAGCCACCGCTCCAGCCAGCTCGCGAAGGACGTCAGGGCGAAGTTCAGGGCGAGGTAGACCACCGCGACGATCGTGAAGCAGGCGATGGTGTTCGAACCGTAGTTCGCGGACATCGGCCGTACCGAGGCCAGCAGCTCCGGGTAGCTCAGCACGGCGCCACCGAGAGCGGTGTCCTTCACGATCACCACGAGCTGGCTGACGATGGCCGGCAGCATCGCGGTGACCGCCTGCGGCAGCAGCACGAAGATCATCGTCTGACCCTTGCGCATACCGATCGCCTTGGCCGCGTCCGTCTGGCCGCGCGGCAGCGTCAGGATGCCGGCCCGCACGATCTCGGCGAGCACCGAGGCGTTGTAGAGCACCAGGCCCGTCACCACGGCGTACAGCAGACGCGTGTCCGGTTCGAGGTCGGTGTACTCGGAGTACATGGCGTTGGCGATGATCATCAGGAGCAGCACGGGAATGGCGCGGAAGAACTCCACGACCGCCCCACCCGGAACGCGCACCCAGCGGTGGTCCGAGAGCCGTCCGATACCGAAGAGCGCGCCCAGCGGCAGCGCGATGAGCAGCGCGTAGAACGCCGCCTTGATCGTGTTCTGGAAGCCCGGCCAGATGTACGTCTCCCACGCCTGGGTGCCGACGAAGAACGGCTTCCACTTGGCCCAGTCGAGCTGGTGCTTCTCGGCGAGGCCGTCGTACACCCACCACACCACCGCCGCGGCGGCCAGCAGGAAGAGGACGGTGTACAGGATGTTGCGCCGCTTGGCGCGGGGCCCCTGGGCGTCGTACAGGACGGAGCTCATCGCTTCACCGCCACCTTCTTGGCGACCCAGCCGAGAATGAGGCCGGTCGGGAGGGTCAGGATGATGAAGCCGAGGACGAACACGCCGGAGATCAGCAGCAGCTGGGCCTCGTTCTCGACCATTTCCTTCATCAGGTACGAGGCTTCCGCGACCCCGATCGCCGCCGCGACGGTGGTGTTCTTCGTCAGCGCGATGAGCACGTTGGACAGCGGGTTGACCACCGAACGGAAGGCCTGCGGGAGCACGATCAGCCGCAGCACCTGAGTGAAGCTGAGCCCGAGCGCCCGGGCCGCCTCCGCCTGGCCGACCGGCACCGTGTTGATGCCCGAACGGAGGGCCTCGCACACGAACGACGCGGTGTAGGCGGTGAAGGCGAGCACCGCGAGCCGGAAGTTGATGGCCGTGAAGTCGCCACCGCCTCCGAGCGTGATCTGCAGGGTCTGGAAGAGGCCCAGCGAGGCGAAGACGATGATCACGGTCAGCGGAATGTTCCGGATCACGTTCACATAGACGGTCGCGAAACCGCGCATCAGGGGGACCGGGCTGACCCTCATGCCGGCCAGCAGCGTTCCCCATATGAGGGAGCCGAGGGCGGAGAACACGGTGAGCTTCACCGTGACCCAGAAGGCCCCCAACAGGTCATAACCATCAAGAAAGTCGAACACGATCTCCCGTGCTTCCACGTGTAGGAGGGCGCGGCGCGCCGCCGGTCAGCGGCGGCGCGCCCGGTCAGCCCTGCTTCACTTGACGACGTTGCCGATCTTCGGGGCGGCCTCGTTCTTGTAGCCGGCCGGACCGAAGTTGGTCTCGACCGCCTTGTCCCAGGAACCGTCCTTGACCATCTTGGTCAGCGCGTCGTTGATCTTCTTCTTGAGGTCGGCGTCGCCCTTCTTCAGGCCGATGCCGTAGTTCTCGTTGGTCATCTTGAAGCCGGCCAGCTTGAACTTGCCCTTGTTGGCGTCCTGCGAGGCGTAGCCGGCCAGGATGCTGTCGTCCGTGGTCAGCGCGTCGACGGCCTTGTTCTCGAGGCCGGTCAGGCACTCGGAGTAGCCGCCGTACTCCAGCAGCTGCGCCTTCGGGGCCAGCTTGTCGTGGACGTTCTGCGCGGAGGTCGAACCGGCGACCGAGCAGAGCTTCTTGTTGTTCAGGTCCTCGGGCTTCTTGAACGAGTCGTCGTCCGCGCGGACCAGGATGTCCTGGTGGGCCAGCAGGTACGGACCGGCGAAGTCGACCTTCTGCAGGCGCTCGTCGGTGATCGAGTAGGAGGCGACGATGAACTTGACGTCACCGCGCGAGATCGCCGTCTCGCGGTCGGCGCTCTTCGTCTCCTTGAACTCGATGTTCTCGGCGTCGTAGCCGAGCTCCTTGGCGACGTACGTGGCGACGTCGACGTCGAAGCCGGTGAACTTGCCGTCCGGGGTCTTCAGGCCGATACCCGGCTGGTCGATCTTGATGCCGATGGTGATCTTCTTGCCGCCACCCGAACCGGCCGAGTCGTCCTTGTCGTCGGAACCACAGGCGGTGGCGGTGAGGGCGAGGGCGAGCACGGCGGCCGAGGCGGCGGTGACCTTACGAAGCTGCATGGTGGGATTCCCTAGAGTTGACGCGAAGTGAGTGATCAGCGGATACGGGAGCCGGTACGGCGGGGCTCCGTCAGTGGTGAAGGATCTTCGACAGGAAGTCCTTCGCCCGGTCACTGCGCGGGTTGCTGAAGAACTGGTCGGGCGTGGCCTCTTCGACGATCTTCCCGTCCGCCATGAAGACGACCCGGTTGGCCGCGGAGCGCGCGAAGCCCATCTCGTGGGTGACGACGACCATGGTCATGCCCTCGCGGGCGAGCTGCTGCATGACCTCCAGCACCTCGTTGATCATCTCCGGGTCGAGCGCGGAGGTCGGCTCGTCGAAGAGCATGACCTTCGGGTCCATCGCCAGGGCCCGGGCGATCGCGACGCGCTGCTGCTGGCCGCCGGAGAGCTGGGACGGGTACTTGTCGGCCTGGGTCCCGACGCCCACCCGGTCGAGCAGCGAACGCGCCTTGTCCTCGGCAGCCTTCTTGTCCGTCTTGCGGACCTTCAGCTGGCCGAGCATCACGTTCTCGAGGACCGTCTTGTGGGCGAAGAGGTTGAACGACTGGAAGACCATGCCGACGTCGGCACGCAGCCGCGCCAGCTCCTTGCCCTCCGCGGGCAGCGGCTTCCCGTCGATCGTGATCGCGCCCGAGTCGATCGTCTCCAAGCGGTTGATCGTGCGGCACAGCGTGGACTTACCGGACCCGGACGGCCCGATGACGACCACGACCTCGCCGCGGGCGATCGTCAGGTCGATGTCCTGGAGCACATGCAGCGCGCCGAAGTGCTTGTTGACGTTGCTCAGCACAACCAGATCGCCGGCGGGCGCGGGTGCAGCGTCCTCGGCGCCCTTGGTCACTGAAACTCCGCTCATCGGCTTCTTGCTCCGTCCTCCTCGGTTGGGAAGGACCCTAGTGACGCAGTGCTACGAACGTCATTACATCTGAGCGGAAATTGAGCATAACGATCCGGCGGCAACCGGACACTCCGCGTGAACGGGACGTCACGCCGGTCGTACCGGCCGTACCGGGTGCATAACGGAAACCCGGATACAACGGGCAGGGCCTTGACTGTCCACCGCGCATCGGCGTGGATTCCCTGGTACACCCCTACGTGAAACACCCCGGAACGGGGAAGTTACCGGGGGCGCACATGATCGTTCGGACCGACCACCGATCAACGACCACACGCCGCTGCCAGAGGGGGGCCATGAGACTGCTGCTCGTCGAGGACGACAACCACGTCGCCGCCGCCCTGTCCGCGATCCTCGCCCGGCACGGGTTCCAGGTGGTCCACGCCCGCAGCGGCGACGAGGCCCTGCAGGCGCTCCTGCCCACCGACGCCGAGCCCTTCGGCGTCGTGCTCCTGGACCTCGGCCTTCCCGACCAGGACGGCTACGAGGTGTGCGGCAAGATCCGCAAGCGCAGTTCCGTGCCGGTGATCATGGTCACCGCGCGTGCCGACGTACGCTCCCGCATCCACGGACTCAACCTCGGCGCCGACGACTACGTGACCAAGCCCTACGACACCGGAGAGCTGCTGGCCCGCATCCACGCCGTCAGCCGGCGCAAGGCGAGCAACGAGGACACCGTGTCCACGCCCGTCGCGGCGCTGCGCCTCGGGCACGTCAGCATCGAGCTGCCCACCCGCCGGGTCAGCGTGGACGGCACGGAAGTGCAGCTCACCCGCAAGGAGTTCGACCTGCTCGCGCTGCTCGCCCAGCGGCCCGGTGTGGTCTTCCGCCGCGAACAGATCATCAGCGAGGTGTGGCGCACCAGCTGGGAGGGAACGGGCCGCACGCTGGAGGTGCACGTCGCCTCGCTCCGTTCCAAGCTGCGGCTGCCCGCCCTGATCGAGACGGTGCGCGGGGTCGGCTACCGCCTCGTCTCCCCGTCCGCGTAAAGGCGTACGTCCCCGGTGCGTACCCGGCTGCTCCCGCTGCTCATCATCCTGATGGCGAGTGTCCTGCTCGCCCTCGGCTTTCCGCTCGCCGTCAGCGTGGCCGCCGCCGAACAGCAGCGCGTCGTGATCGACCGCATCGACGACACCGCACGCTTCGCGGCCCTCGCCCAGTTCATCACCGAGCGCACCCGCGGCTACGACGAACGGCGCCGTACCCTCCAGACGGAGCTGGAAACGTACAACTCGGTGTACGGGATCCGCGCCGGTGTCTTCTACCGCGACGACTCCGCCATGGCGAAGGCCCCGGACGCCTGGCGGCTGCCCGTCGAGGGGGAGGGGCGCGCCGCGTTCAGCGAGGCGCTGCTCGGCCGCCGCAGCCACGACCCGCCCCAGGTCTGGCCCTGGCAGAACGGCCGGGTGGTCGTCGCCTCGCCCGTTGTACGCGACGGGGACGTCATCGCCGTCGTCGTCATCGACTCGCCCACCGGACAGATGCGCGGCGACATGATCCGCGGCTGGCTGCTGATCGCGGTGGGCGAGGCGGTCGCGATGCTGGTCGCCGTCGGCGCCGCGATCCGGCTCACCGGCTGGGTCCTGCTGCCCGTCAAGACCCTGGACGCGGCGGCCCACGACATCGCCAGCGGCCGGATGCGCTCGCGCGTCGCCGCGTCCGGCGGTCCACCGGAACTCAGGCGGCTGGCGCGTTCGTTCAACGAGATGGCCGACAACGTCGAGGACGTGCTGGAGCAGCAGCGCGCCTTCGTCGCCGACGCCTCCCACCAGTTGCGCAACCCGCTGGCAGCCCTGCTCCTGCGCATCGAACTGCTCGCCCTCGAACTGCCGGAGGGCAACGAGGAGATCGCCTCCGTGCGCACCGAGGGCCGCCGCCTCGGCCAGGTCCTGGACGACCTCCTCGACCTCGCGCTCGCCGAGCACGCCGAGAGCGATCTCCGGCTCACCGACATCGGCGCCCTCACCGCGGAGCGGGTCGCGTCCTGGCGGCCGGTGGCCGAGGAGAGGGGCGTACGGCTCCGGGCCGACGGGCCGCCCGCCGTCACCGCCTGGGCGGACCCCATCGCCCTGTCCAGCGCCCTCGACGCCATCATCGACAACGCCCTGAAGTTCACGCCGGCCGACGAGGAAGTCCGCGTCACCGTCGCCTCCGGAAGCCGGGACGTGACGGTGGTCGTCGCGGACGGCGGCCCCGGCCTCACCGACCAAGAGCTGGAACGCGTCGGCGACCGCTTCTGGCGCAGCTCCCAGCACCAGAACGTCCAGGGCTCGGGCCTCGGCCTCTCCATCTCGCAGGCGCTCCTGGCGGCGGGCGGCGGCTCGCTCTCGTACGCGCGCAGGGAACCCTCCGGGCTCAGCGTGACGGTCTCCGTGCCGCGCCACGACCCCAAGGGCTGAGGAACGAGTGCGCTACGGCTTGACCGAGCGGTAGTAGCGCTTCGCCCCTTCGTGCAGCGGGAGCGGGTCGGTGTAGATGGCCGTCCGCAGGTCCACCAGCTGTGCCGCGTGCACCTCGCGCCCGATGCGGTCGCGGCTGTCGATCACGGTCCGCGTGAACGCCTCGGTCATCGCCGCGTCCGTGCGGTCCGTGGTCACCAGCACATTGGCGACCGCCACCGTGGGCACGGCCTGACCCTGCTGAGCGTTGCGGTACGCGTCGGCGGGCATCACGGCCGACCGGTAGTAGCGGGTGGAACCGCCCGCCGCCTGGAGCTCCTTGATCAGCGGCTCCTCCAGCGGGACCAGCCGGATCGGGAACCGGTCCGACAGATCGGCCACCGCCGTCGTGGGCAGCCCGCCCGACCAGAAGAACGCGTCGATCCCGCCCTCCTCCAGCAGCTCCGGCATCGTGTCGATGCCCACCGGCAACGGCGTCACGTCGTCGACCGGATCGAGACCGGCGGCCGTCATCAGCCGGTCCGCGACCAGCTTGACCCCCGACCCCGACTGCCCCACCGCGACCCTGCGGCCGCGCAGATCGGCCACGCTGTCGATGTCCGAGTCCCTCTTCACGACCAGCTGTATGTAGTCGTCGTACAGCCGGACACAGCCGCGCAGCCGCTGGTAGCCGGGCTTGCGGGCGCGCAGATAGGTGGCGACGGCATCGGTGGTGGCGATGGTGAAGTCCGCCTTGCCCGCCGCGACCCTGGCCAGGTTCTGCTGCGAGCCCTCGCTCGTCTGGAGATGTATCGACACATCGGGCAGATCCTTGGCCAGGGCCCCCTTCAGCCGCTCCCCGTAGCGCTGGTAGACACCGCTGCGCACCCCCGTGCTGAACGACAGGGAGCCGGTGGGCGCCGGGTCGCCGAGCGGGAGCAGCCACCAGAGCAGGAGCCCGAGCACGACGGCGAGGGCGGCGCCCGCCCGCAGGGAGCGACGCCGGCCGATTCGGGACAGGGCCGGGAGCATGGCGGCGATCCTGCCAGGTCGTTCCCGCCCGTGGCCAGGGGCGTCGTCGGATCGCCCGCCCGAGACGGAGCGAGCCCGGACACCACCTACCCTTGTCACATGAGCAGCGGCAACCGGAGCGAAGCAGTGGACGTCAGAAAAAGCTATGAGGTGCGCACCTACGGGTGCCAGATGAACGTCCACGACTCCGAGCGCTTGTCGGGGCTCCTGGAGGACGCCGGTTACGTGCGCGCGCCCGAGGGCTCCGACGGCGACGCCGACGTCGTCGTCTTCAACACCTGCGCGGTCCGCGAGAACGCCGACAACAAGCTCTACGGCAACCTCGGCCGGCTCGCCCCGATGAAGACCAAGCGCCCCGGCATGCAGATCGCCGTCGGCGGCTGCCTCGCCCAGAAGGACCGCGACACCATCGTCCGGCGGGCGCCCTGGGTCGATGTGGTCTTCGGCACGCACAACATCGGCAAGCTGCCCGTGCTGCTGGAGCGCGCCCGCGTCCAGGAGGAGGCGCAGGTCGAGATCGCCGAATCCCTGGAAGCCTTCCCCTCCACGCTGCCCACCCGCCGCGAGTCCGCGTACGCGGCATGGGTCTCCATCTCCGTGGGCTGCAACAACACCTGCACCTTCTGCATCGTCCCGGCCCTCCGCGGGAAGGAGAAGGACCGCCGCACCGGCGACATCCTCGCCGAGATCGAGGCCCTGGTCGCCGAGGGCGTCTCCGAGATCACCCTGCTCGGCCAGAACGTCAACGCGTACGGCTCCGACATCGGCGACCGCGAGGCGTTCTCCAAGCTGCTGCGCGCCTGCGGGAACATCGAGGGCCTGGAGCGCGTCCGCTTCACCTCGCCGCACCCGCGGGACTTCACCGACGACGTCATCGCCGCCATGGCCGAGACGCCGAACGTGATGCCGCAGCTGCACATGCCGATGCAGTCCGGTTCGGACAAGGTCCTCAAGGCGATGCGCCGCTCCTACCGGCAGGAACGCTTCCTCGGGATCATCGAGAAGGTCCGGGCCGCGATGCCCGACGCCGCGATCTCCACCGACATCATCGTCGGCTTCCCCGGCGAGACCGAGGAGGACTTCGAGCAGACGATGCACGCGGTCCGCGAGGCGCGCTTCGCGAACGCCTTCACCTTCCAGTACTCCAAGCGGCCCGGCACCCCCGCCGCCGACATGGAGGGCCAGATCCCCAAGGAGGTCGTCCAGGAGCGCTACATGCGCCTGTCCGCCCTCCAGGAGGACATCTCCTGGGAGGAGAACAAGAAGCAGGTCGGCCGCACCCTGGAGGTCATGGTCGCCGAGGGCGAGGGCCGCAAGGACGGCGCCACCCACCGGCTGTCCGGCCGCGCCCCCGACAACCGCCTGGTCCACTTCACCAAACCGGAGCAGGACGTCCGGCCCGGTGACGTGGTGACCGTCGAGATCACCTACGCCGCCCCGCACCACCTGCTCGCCGAGGGCACCCCGGCCGCGGTGCGCCGGACCCGCTCGGGCGACGCCTGGGAGAAGCGCAACGCGGCCGAGGCCGCCAAGCCGGCCGGCGTCATGCTCGGCCTGCCCGGCATCGGCGCCCCGGCGCCC
>NZ_JAAGNI010000445.1 GCF_010550605.1 Streptomyces sp. SID9727 | reverse complement strand
GCTGCGGGTCGCCCTGACGGGCGGGGTGAACAGCACCGGCTCCTGGCGCTCCCTGCCCGAGCCGGACTTCACCGTCTCGGTGAACGAGAGCGGCGGCTATCTGGTCTACCGGTGGACGCTGCGCGCCGGGCGCACCGTCCCGGCCGGCACGCACACGTTCGCCGGGCAGTACAACCACGCGGAGGGCGACCGGGACGCCACCGGCGACTACGTGACCGCGCACGCGGTCCGCGCCTCGGGCGGCAAGGCGTCGGTGGGCGACCGCTTCCGGCGTCCGCGCTGACCGGCCGCGCTACGGCCGCCAGTCGCCGAACCACGCGGCCGGGGTGTGCTCCCGCGCCTCGGCCCGGGTGAGCTGCGGCCGGTTGGCCGGGACGGTGACGCGCGCGCCGGGGCCCGTGTTGCGGTACTCCGCGAACCGCTGGTCCTGCCAGGGGAAGCCGGCCGACATGGTGCCGTACGGCTCGTCCGTGTCGATGCCGGCGCCGAGGTGGCTGTCGCGCACGGTCAGCATGGGGCGCGCGGTGAGGTCGGAGGACGGCACCCAGGGGCGGGCGAGCTTGAAGTACCCGTCGGGGGCCGTGCTGGTGACGCGGGAGCGCAGGACCAGGAAGCCGTGCGGGTCGGTCCCGGCGGTACTGGGCGCGAAGACGAAGCCGTGGGGCGGCTCGGCCAGGTCGGTGCGGGCCAGGGTGCGGAAGTGGCAGCGGTCCAGGACGGCGGAGGCCCGTCCGAAGACGAAGTCGACGTCCCCTTCCACGTAGCAGTCGCGGTAGTACTGCCGGGCGAAGACGGTGAGCGACGGGGAGTCCGCGTAGAGCGTGTCCTGGTGGCCCAGGAAGCGGCAGCCGGTGAACGACGAGCGGTCGCCGGTCACCTTGATGGCGACGGCCTGGGTGCCGGTGTAGTCCGGGTGGTCGGCGCGCAGCCAGTCGTTGGCGAAGGTGAGATGGCGGGCGGTGAGTCCGGCGGGCCTGGCGGTGACGGTGGCGGACCCGCTGGTGCCGTAGGTGCCCGAGCCGTCGGGGCGCGGGGTGCCGTTGGCGTTGTCGTACACGATCACCGTGTCGCGCGGGTCGCCGCTCGCGCCGACGAGGGTGAGGCCGGTCCGGTCGGCCGGGATGTCGACGGTCTCCCGGTAGGTGCCGGGGGCGATGACCAGGGTGCGCCCGGTGCCGGTGGCCGCGTCCACGGCGGCCTGGACGGTGGTGTGGTCGCCCCGGCCCCGCGCGTCGACGTACAGGGTCGCGCGGTCGGGGCGGCGGGCGGGTGAGCCGTAGCGGCCGAAGGGGCGTCCGTGCGCGAGGGCGGGCGGGGCGGTGGAGAGGGCGAGAGCGGTGGTGGAGCCGGCGAGGAGGGCCAGGGCGGTGCGGCGGGTGGGCATGGGTCTCCTTTGCGGGGGCGGCCTCCGCCGGCGCCGCACGGGCGCCGGCGGAGGAGAGGGGCGGCTGTCAGGCGCCGGGCAGACGGCCCGCGCCCGCGCCGAGACCCACGACGAGCGGCACCAGCAGCGGGTGGTCGATCCGGTCGCGCAGGGTCGGGGTCCAGCCGGCGCCCGTGGTCAGCTGCTCCCCGGGGACGCCCGCGTTGTGGACGGCGATCAGGTCGGTACGGCGGCCGTTGACCCAGTTGTCGGCGGCCGTGAGCGAGGACTCGGACCACTTCTTGAGGATCTTCGCCTTGTCGAACTCGCCGCTCAGCGTGAAGGCGTTGTGCTCGGCGACGAGGTGGGACTCGGCTCCGATCCCGTACGAGTAGCCGTAGACGCTGCCCTTCGTGGCGACGAAGTGGTTGTTGTACGAGTCGACCTGGCCGAAGCGGACGCGCGGCGCGCGCTCGTTGACGTCCTTGAACAGGTTGTGGTGCAGGGTGACGCGGAGCTTGCCCCGGTCGGTGTCCCCGGCCTTGTCGCTGTTGCCGAGAAGCATCGTCTTGTCGTGGTCCTTGAGGACGTTCCAGGAGGCGGTGACCAGGTCGGCGCCCTTGACGATGTCGAAGAGCCCGTCGTGCTGCTGGTACAGCTCGTCGAAGTACCGGGGCTGGTCGGCGTCGGGGCGGTCCCCGTCGCTGAAGGTGTTGTGGTCGACCCAGACGTGGTCGGAGCCGTAGACGACGAGGTTGTCGTACTCGGAGTTCCAGTGGCCCGTGTCGCCGTCGGTCGGGTCCCACTGCGGGAAGCAGTCGTAGGTGTCCTCGAAGCTGATGTTGCGGACGATGACGTTGGAGACGTTCTGGATCTGGATCGAGGCGCCGATCACCGTGGCGTCCCTGCCGACGCCGATCAGCGTGGTGTTGGAGGGCACGTAGACGTTGACTGCGGCCTTCTGGAGCTTGGCGGAGGCGAGCCGGGCGTCCTCCATCGGCCCGGTGGGGACCTCCTCGCGGCCCCAGGTCCCGGGGTCGTAGGCGGCGAGGTACTTGTCCAGGGTGTAGCCGTCCGTCTGGTACGCCTCGCAGTCGATCGGGTTGCCCTCGGCGTCGGCGTTGCCGTGGACGGTCCCGGCGATCCGGACGATCTTCGGCGCGTCGCCCGCGTCCTCGAACGCGGCGATGAGCTCGGCGCGGTTGTGGACGGTGTAGACGTGGTCGGGCGTCGCGGCGGCACCGCCGGTGGTGGACCCCTCGGCGGAGGCCCAGCCGTCGCCCTCGGCGAGGACGGCGCGCTCGACGCCCTTCTTGCCGTGCGGGTGCGGGGCCGCCTGAGCGGGGACGCTCAGGGCGAGGGCCAGGGAGGCGCAGCCCATCGCGACGGCGATGGCGCGGGCGCGGTTCCGGCGAGCAGAAGTGCGTGTGGGCATGACAAATCCTCGGTTCTGGTGCGGGACCTGTGTAAGGGGGACGAGGGGGGTGGCGCGGGCGTCAGGAGGCCGATGGCCAGCTGATCCACGTCTCGGGTACGTGTGCGCCCAGCCGGCGCAGTTCACGCGGGTCGAGCACGCGCGCGTCGAGCAGGGCGCGAGCGGTCATCCGGGCGACCTCCACGGCACCGGCGGGCCGGAAGTGGGTGTTGTCCTGCCGGCCGTCGGGGTAGTTGGGCGACTCGCCGGGCTCCAGCCAGTTGAAGTACGCCTCGGTGCCGTCGGGCCCGAGTTCCTGCCAGCGGGCGAGGGTGCGGGCCTGCAGGTCGAGCAGCGGGACCCGCTCCTCGGCGGCCAGGGCCCGCATGGCGGCCGGGTAGTCGCCGTGGGTGGGCTTGGCGGTGCCGTCGGCGGCGAACCTGCGGCGCTCGACCGGGGTGATGAGCACGGGCCGGGCGCGCCGGGCGCGGGCCTCGGCGATGTGGACGCGCAGGTGGTCCTGGTAGGTGGTGTACGGGTCGGTGCCGCGCGCCGGGTCCTCGGTCTTCTCGTCGTTGTGCCCGAACTGGATCAGCAGGAGGTCGCCCGGGCGGACCCCGGGCAGCAGGGCGGCGAGCAGACCCTCGTCGATGAAACTCTTGGAACTCCGGCCGTTCATGGCGTGGTTGGCCACGGCGAGCCCGTGCCCGAGAAAGAACGGCAGGGCCATGCCCCAGCCGGTCTCGGGGGCGGCGTCGGCGTACTTCTGCGCGGCGGTCGAGTCGCCCGCGATGTGCACGGTGCGGGTGCGGCGTGCGGCGCCGTGGGCCGCCGCCGGGGTGGCGGCGAGCGCCAGGGGCAGCGCGGCGAGGGCGGCCGCGGTCTGCCTGCGGGTCAGTGACACGGTGGAACTGCCTCTCTCGTGGGTGGGTACGCAGAAGGGCAGGGGCTGCGGGGCGGGGCGGGCCGCCCGACGGCGGTCCCGCCACCGGCCCCGCGCCGGCGGGAGCGGGGTCAGCCCTCGCTCCGCTCCTTCCACTCCTTCTGGGCCGCGTTCAGCTCGTCGGCCATCTTGTCCAGGAACGCCTTGGCGGTGACCTTGCCGAGCAGCAGCTTCTGGAACTCCGGCTCGTTGTCGGCCTTGCTGATGTTGTTCCAGTCGGGCAGGTAGTACGGCAGCTGCACGATCTTGGTGGAGCCGTCGGTGAGGGCCTTCGCGGCCAGCTCGGTCGGCGCGGCCTCGCTGATCCACGGGTCCTTGGCGGCCTCGGTGTTGGCCGGGATGGCGCCCGCGGACTCGTTCCACTTGCTGTTCGACTCGTGGGACGCGGCGAACTCGATGAACTTCCAGGCGGCCGTCTTGTTCTTGCTCGCCTTGAACAGGCCGAGGCCGTCGACCGGGTTGGAGACCTGGACGCGGGTGCCGCCGTCGCCGACCGGGTTGGGTACGCCGGCGAACTTGTCCTTGCCGAGGGCTTTCAGGTGGTCCTGGTAGGAGCCGAGGTTGTGGCTCAGCATGCCGATGGTGCCGGTGTCGAACTGGGCGACCATCTTGGTGAAGTCGTTGTTGACGTCGGCGGACGGCGTCGTCTTCTTGTAGAGGGCGACGTACTTCTCCAGGGCCGCCACGTTCTTGGGGTCGTTGAGGGTGGTCTTGTCGCCGTTCCAGAACTCCGTGATGCCCGACTGCCCGTATGCCGCGTCGACGGCCTGGGCGATCGAGCCGGCGCCGCCGCGGATCGTGTAGCCGAACTTGTTGTTCTTGGCGTCGGTCAGCTTCTCGGCCGCCGCGTAGAACTTCGCCCAGGTGGTGGGCGCGTCGAGCCCCGCCGCCTTGAAGAGGTCGGTGCGGTACCACAGCGCGCCGTTGTTCGCGGAGGTCGGCACGGTGTACATCTCGTCGCCCCGGCCGGCCGCGTCCTTGACGCTCTCGACCATGCCCTCGACGAGCTTGCCGTTGAGCGAGGAGTCCTTGATGCGGTCGCCCAGCGGTTCCAGGGCCTCCTGCGAGACCATGTTGGCCAGGTAGGCGGTGCCGACACCGCCGACGTCCGGCACTCCGCCGCCCGCGATGGCCGTGTCGTACTTGGACTGCACGTCGGCGATCGGGATCGGCACGTACTTGACCTTGATGTCCGGGTACTTCTTCTCGAAGTCCTGGATGATCTCCTTCCAGACGGCGGTGCGCGGACCGCCGTTGTTGTCCCAGAAGGTGATCTCGCCCGTGCCGCTGCCCTCGTTGCCGCTGTCGCTGCCGTCGTCGCCGCACGCGGTCGCCGTCAGGGCGAGCACCGCCGCGAGGGAGACGGCGGCCGTGGCGCGCCCCCGCTGCGTCTTCGAGATGTTCATGATCGGCTCTTCTCTCTCGGTTCTCTCGGGTCTCTCGGTTCGTACGCGTGCATGGGGGGTTGTGCGCCGGACGGTGGTCCGGTCACGCGGTGACGTGGAAGCCGGTGAAGCGGGCGGTCCCGGTCGGGCCCGCCCCGGGCGGCGCGGTGGCGAACAGCCCGAGCAGCGCGCCGACCCAGCGCCACGGGGTGGCGGCGAAGGCCTGCCCGGAGGGCTGGAACCCGGAGCCGTCCCCGGTGTCGGCGAGGAAGCGGCACCGGGCGCCGGGCGCCACCTCGATCCGCAGCCGCGCCGTGCCCGAGGGCGCCGGCCTGGCGTGCCCGGCGTCGCGCTCGGCGGTGGCGGTCGTCTCGGCGAACCGGTGCACCAGCCGCACCCCGCCCTCCGCCTGCCGTTCGAGGCCGATCCAGGAGTAGGCGTCCCCGAGCACGGCGAACCCCGCCCTCGCCCCGGGCGCCTCGCTGTCCAGGGCCAGTCCGACCTCGGCGGTGAACGTCTCGGCGGGCAGTCGCTGGACCAGTACGTGGGGCAGGAGCCGCAGGTCGTGCGCGTCCTGGGCCGGTACGCAGCTCAGCCGCAGCCCGTCCCCGGCGTGCTCGACGGTCCAGCCGGGGCGAGGGTTCGCCGTCCACTGCCACTGCCTGCCGTACCGGCCGCCCGGGAAGCCGTCGTCGCAGGCCGGGGCCTCGACGGGCTGGGCGGGCAGCGCGGGCTTGCGGTGCGTGGCGACGGGTTCGCCGGCGTCACCGATGACCGGCCAGCCGTCCCCGTCCCAGCGCATCGGCTGGAGATGGACCACCCTCCCGTACGCCCCGCGCTCCTGGAAGTGCAGGAACCAGTCCTCACCGGACGGGGTGGTCACCCAGCCGCCCTGGTGCGGGCCGTTGACATCGGTGCCGCCCTGGGCGAGGACGACGCGCTCCTCGTACGGGCCGAAGAAGTCGCGGGAGCGGAAGGCACCCTGCCAGCCGGTCGCGACCCCGCCCGCCGGGGCCAGGATCCAGAACTCGCCGCCGCGCCGGTAGAGCTTGGGGCCCTCCAGGGTGAACCAGCCGGGCAGCGTGTCGGCGTCGATCAGGGTCGTGCCCCCGTCGAGGAGTTCCCGCCCGTCGGGGCTCATCCGGTGGCCGGTGAGCCGGTTCTTGATCCCGGAGCGGGACTTGGCCCAGGCGTGCACGAGGTACGCCTCGCCGGTCTCCTCGTCCCACAGCGGGCACGGGTCGATCAGCCCGCGTCCGGCCTTGACCAGGTGGGGTGCGGTCCACGGGCCCCGGATGTGCTCGGCGCTGATCTGCTGGATGCCGTGGTCGGGGTCGCCCCAGAAGATCCAGAACCGTCCGGCGTGGTGCCGCAGCGACGGCGCCCACACCCCGCAGTCGTGGCGGGGCACCGCGAATTCGGCGGCGGGCTCCAGGCGGTCCAGGGCGTGCCCGGTCAGCGTCCAGTTGACGAGGTCGCGGGAGTGGAGCAGCGGCAGCCCGGGGGCGCGGCCGAAGCTGGAGGCGGTGAGGTAGAAGTCGTCGCCGACGCGGATGACGTCGGGGTCCGACCAGTCGGCGTTCAGCACCGGGTTGCGGTAGGTGCCGTCGCCGGGATCAGCGGTCCATGGGCGGTGGGCGCTCACGCGGTCACCGCCCGGCGGACGAGGGCGGCGGCGCCGGCCCGGTCGAGGCGGCCGTCCGCCACGACCGTGACGATCCGGCGTACGACGGTGGCACCGGCGGGGACGGGCAGCCGTGCGGCGGCGGCGAGGGAGGAGCCGACGCCCGGGTACTCGGCGGTGCGCACGAACCACGGGTCGCGGCGGGTCTCCTTGGTGGCCCCGGCGAAGACGAGGGACCAGCCGTCGCCGCTGAGCGCGACCCAGTCGGCGGCCCGCCCGTGCACCGCCTCCTCGCCGTCCGCCGTCGGGCCGAACACGGCGGGCGCGGCCGTCTCCTTGGGGGCGCGCCAGAAGAAGCCGCCGTATCCGGCGCCGGGGCGGCCGTTGGTGGCGGGGCTGCCGATCGACAGGTCGCCGGGGCCGGGGTTGGTGAGCGAGAAGGAGAAGTCCAGCGCCCAGGCGGTGTCCGAGAGGGCGACGGCGGCCACCGTGCGGTGCTCGCGCAGCAGTGCGCCGCCGTCGGCCTCCCAGCCGAGCTCCTCCACGAAGCCGTCCGGGTCGCACAGCTTCCAGCCGAGGTGGCGCTGGACGCCGTGGTTGTCGAGCGCGGTGGGCCCCTGCCCCCGGACGAAGGTGCGCCCGCCCCAGAAGTTGTACCCGGAGACGTCCGGGACGGCGACGGAGGCGCCGAGGTGGTGGACGTGGTCGGCCGGGCGCTCCTCGGTGACGGGGGTGCCGGCGAGGGTGGTGACCGGGTGGAGGTAGGGGCGTCCCGCGTCGGCGGGGGCGTAGGTGTAGCGGCCGACGGGGCGGCCGGCGCAGCTGAGCAGTGCGGTGGTCGTCATGAGGAGGTCACCTCGCTGAGCGCCCAGGGGGCGCCGAGTTCGGAGAAGAGCGCGAGGGTCTCGGCGCCGGACGCGACCAGGGCGTCGATGCCGCGCACCACCCGGCGGGTGGCGCCGGTGCCGGGCACGGGGGCGGTGTGCCAGGCGCCGGACGGCAGGGGACGCGGTTCGGGCGCGGTCCGTACCGCCTCCACGACCTCCATGAACGCGCCGGTGCGCTCCGGCGGTACGAGGAGCGGGATGCCCTCCGTCAGGTGGGCGACCAGGTTCTCCAGGAGGTCGGTGCGCCCGTGCACGGTTTCCAGCGGGCCGTGTCCGGCGCGCTGGACGAGGACGCGGTCCTGCTTGTACCAGAAGGTGACGCGCCCGCGGTCGCCGTGGACGATGACGTACGGCTCCCCCGCCTGTTCGGCGCAGAGGGTGACGGCGGCGGTGACGGGCGGCCCGGACGCGGTGGTGACGCGTACGCAGGAGGTGTCGTCGGCCTCGATGTCGTGGGCGCGGAAGAGTTCGGTGTCGATGGCGGTGACGTCCTCGGCGGTGGTGCCGGCGAGTTCGAGGGCGGTGGCGACGGCGTGGGCGAGCGGGTTGGTGAGGACGCCGTCGACCACGTCGGTGTCGCCGAGGCGGCGCCGCCCGGCCCAGGGCGCCCGCCGGTAGTAGGCGTCGTCGCGGACCCAGGCGCCCGCCGCCGCGTAGCCCCGGACGGTGCCGATGGCGCCGGTGGCGACGAGTTCCCGGATCGCGGGGACGGCGTGCGAGCCGAAGGACTGGAAGCCGACCTGGCAGGCGGTGCCCGCGTCGCGCACCCCGGCGCGGATGCGGTCGAAGTCGGCGCGGGTGGCGGCGGGCGGTTTCTCCAGGAGGAGGTGCACGCCGCGCCCGGCGGCGGTCAGGGCGAGGGCGGTGTGGGTCTGGATGGGGGTGCAGATGACGGCGGCGCGGGCCCCGGTGGAGTCCAGGAGGGCGCCGAAGTCGGCGGACTGCTCGGGGGGTTCGTCCGCGAAGGCGTCGAGCTCGGTGGCGTCGAGCGGGGTGAGCTCGCAGATGCCGGCGAGGCGGACGAGGCCCTGGTGCTGGAGGCGGCGGATGTTGGCGAGGTGCCAGCGGCCGTGGCCCCGGGCGCCCGCGAGGACGATCGGGAGGGGCAGCGAGGTCATGTCCGTCACCCCTTCACGGCGCCGGCGCTGAAGCCGGTGATCAGCCACTTCTGGATGAAGGCGAAGACGATCACCACGGGCACCGCGGCGATCACCCCGCCCGCGGCGAGTGCGCCCAGGTCGACGCTGTCCGCGCCGATGAGGGTGTTCAGGCCGACCGGGATCGTCTGCTTGTCCTGCTCGCTGAGGAACATCAGGGCGAACAGGAAGTGGTTCCAGCTGTGCACGAAGGCGAACGAGCCGACGGCGATGAGCCCGGGGCGCAGCAGCGGCAGCACGACCGCGCAGAAGGCCCGGAAGCGCGAGCAGCCGTCCACCCAGGCGGCCTCCTCCAGGGAGGGCGGCACGTTCTTGATGAATCCGCTGATCAGGATGATGGAGAGCGGCAGCTGGAAGACCGTCTCGGCGATGACCACGCTCCCCAGGGAGTTGATCATCTGGAGGTTCTTGAAGATCTCGAAGAGCGGGACGAGCATCAGCGCGCCGGGGATGAACTGCGAGCAGAGCAGCGCCAGCATGAAGCCGTTCTTGATCTTGAAGTCGAACCGGGCGAGGGCGTAGCCGCCGGCCAGCGCGACGAGGGTCGTGGCGACCAGGGTGCAGACACCGACGATCATGCTGTTCTGGAAGAAGACGGCGAAGCTGCGTTCGTTCCAGACCTTGGAGAAGTGCTCCCCGGTCATCGGCCACGGCACCAGTGAGGTGGAGCCCGCGGGCCGTACGGCGAAGAGGAACATCCAGTAGAACGGGACGAGCGTGAAGATCAGGTAGATGCCCAGGGGCACGTAGATCTGCCAGCGCGGTACGTCGTCGAAGGCGCGTTCGCGGCCGGGCCTGCGGCGGGGTGCGGCGGGCGGCGGGCCCTCGGGGGTGGCCGGCCGTGCGGCGTGGGTGCCGTTCTTCTCGGCGAGGGCGGCAGTCACTTGTGGTCGCCTCCGAACTTGCTCAGGCGCAGATAGACGATCGAGCAGAAGAGGAGGATCACGAAGGCGACGGTGGTGAGCGCGGAGGCGTAGCCGAAGTCGTGGCCCTCGATGCCGGTGTTGGCGACGTAGAGCGGCAGGGTGGTGGTCTCGCCGGCCGGTCCGCCGCCGGTGAGCGTGTAGAGCAGGTCGACGTTGTTGAACTCCCAGACCCCGCGCAGCAGCGTGGACAGGATGATCGCGTCGCGCAGATGGGGCAGGGTGATGTGGAAGAACTGCCTCATCCGTCCGGCGCCGTCCACGGCGGCCGCCTCGTACAGCTCCTTGGAGACGGACTGGAGGTCGGCGAGGATGAGGATGGCGAAGAAGGGGACGCCGCGCCAGAGTTCGGCGACGGTCGCGGCCCAGAAGACGGTGCCGGTGTCGGAGAGCACCGAGGTGCCGTACTCACCGATCCCGGCGTCCGCGAGGTAGCGGCTGAAGCCGGTCGAGGAGTTGTAGAGCAGGATCCAGATGGTGCTGGTCAGCACTCCGGAGACGGCCCACGGCGAGAAGACCATGGCGCGGGAGATGCCCCGGCCGATGAAGGTCTGGTTGACGATCAGGGCCAGCGCGAGCCCGAGCGCGAGCTGGAGCGCGACCTGGACGAACACCCACTGGGCGCTGAAGCCGAGCGTCGTCCAGAACTGGTCGTCCTCGGTGAAGATCCGGGTGAAGTTGTCGAAGCCGGCGAAGCCGTTCCGCCACGGCTTGGTGACGTTGTAGTTCTGCAGGCTGTAGTAGAAGACGCTGACCACCGGGTAGGCGATGAAGCCGAGCATCAGCAGCCCCGCGGGGGCGATCAGCAGATACGGCAGCCTGCGGGGGCTGGCGGAGCGGCGCCTGGGCACCTTGGGCGGTGTGGCCGCGGCGGAGGCTTGGGCCATGACACGTCTCCGTTCTCTCTGTACGGGGGTGCGGGTGGTGCGGTGTTGCGCGGCGGAGCCGGTGGTGCGTGTAGTACGCAAGCGCTTCCCGCATGGCGTTCGGTATCTCGAACAAGGGGGCGCCGGAATTCCTGAGGGGCCGTTCAGCCGGCGTACGGGTCGGGCACTTCTCCCGGCCGGGCCAGGAAGGCGAAGTCGCAGCCGGTGTCGGCCTGGGTGATCTGGTCCTGGTAGAGCGCCTGGTAGCCGCGCTCGTACCGGGCGGGCGGCGGGGTCCACTCGGCGCGGCGGCGCGCCAGTTCCTCGTCGGGCACGTCGAGGTTCAGCAGCCGCGCCTCGACGTCCAGGGTGACCAGGTCACCGGTGCGGACGAGGGCGAGGGGTCCGCCGACGTAGGACTCGGGCGCGATGTGCAGCACGCACGCCCCGTAGCTGGTGCCGCTCATCCGGGCGTCGGAGAGCCTGACCATGTCCCGTACACCCTGCTTGAGCAGGTAGTCGGGGATCGGCAGCATGCCGTACTCGGGCATCCCGGGACCGCCCTTGGGGCCCGCGTTGCGCAGCACCAGGACGTGGTCGGGGGTGAGCGCGAGGGCCGGGTCGTTGATGGTGCGCTGCATCTCCTTGTAGTCGTCGAAGACGACCGCGGGCCCGGTGTGGCGCAGCAGGTGCGGTTCGGCGGCGATGTGCTTGATGACGGCGCCGTCCGGGCAGAGGTTGCCGCGCAGCACCGCCACGCCGCCCTCGTCCGCGAGTGGGTTGGAGCGCTCCCGTATGACGTCGTCGTTGTGCACGAGCGCCCCGTCGAGCTGTTCGCGCAGGGTGTCGTGGGCGACGGTGGGCCGGTCCAGGTGGAGGACGTCGGCGATCCGGGCCAGGAAGCCGGGGAGCCCGCCGGCGAAGTGGAAGTCCTCCATCAGGTACTTCCCGCCGGGGCGCAGGTTGGCCAGGACCGGGACCGTGCGGGCGATGCGGTCGAAGTCGTCCAGGGTGAGCTTGATCCCGGAGCGGCCGGCCATCGCGATGAGGTGGATGACCGCGTTGGTGGATCCGCCGAGCGCGAGGACGGTCGCGACGGCGTCCTCGTACGCCTCGGCCGTGAGAATCTGCGACAGCTTCCGCTGCTGCCACACCAGTTCGACGATGCGCAGCCCGGACGCGGCGGCCATCCGGTCGTGACCGGAGTCGACGGCGGGGATCGAGGAGGCGCCGGGGACGGTGACGCCGAGCGCCTCGGCGGCGGCGGTGAGGGTGGACGCGGTGCCCATGGTCATGCAGTGGCCGGGCGAGCGGGCGAGGCCGTTCTCCAGCTCGCCCATCTCGCAGTCGCCGATGAGCCCGGCGCGCTTGTCGTCCCAGTACTTCCACATGTCCGTGCCGGAACCCAGGACCTCGTTGCGCCAGTGCCCCGGCAGCATCGGCCCGGCCGGTACGAAGACGGCCGGCAGGTCCACGGACGCGGCGCCCATCAGCAGCGCCGGCGTCGACTTGTCGCAGCCGCCGAGCAGCACCGCCCCGTCGACGGGGTAGGAGCGCAGCAGCTCCTCGGTCTCCATCGCCAGCATGTTGCGGTAGAGCATCGGGGTCGGCTTCTGGAAGGTCTCCGAGAGCGTGGAGACCGGGAACTCCAGCGGGAAGCCGCCCGCCTGCCAGACCCCGCGCTTCACGGCCTGCGCCCGGTCGCGCAGGTGGACGTGGCAGGGGTTGATGTCCGACCAGGTGTTGAGGATCGCGACGACCGGCTTGCCCAGGTGCTCCTCGGGGAGGTAGCCGAGCTGGCGGGTGCGGGCGCGGTGGCTGAAGGAGCGGAGCCCGTCGGTGCCGTACCACTGGTGGCTGCGCAGTTCCTCGGGGGCGATGCGGGCGGTCATATGGACCACCCGGCGATCTGGTCGGCGACCTCGGCGCGCTGCGCCTCGGGCAGCACCCGGCTGGGCGGGCGCACCGAGCGGTCGCACAGCCCGAGCGCGGCCAGGGCCTCCTTGACGACGGTGACGTTGTTGGCGGACTGCCGGTCGGCGCGCAGCTCCTCGAAGCGGCGGATCTGCTCCCAGACCTTCATGGCCGCCGGGTGGTCGCCGGCCCGCAGCGCCTCCAGCATGGCGAGCGAGACGCCGGGCGCCACGTTGACCAGCCCGGAGGTGAAGCCGGTGGCGCCGGCCGAGAAGTAGGCCGGGGCGTAGAGCTCGGCGAGGCCGGCGACCCAGACGAAGCGGTCCAGGCCGGCGTCGCGGGCGAAGGCGGCGAAGCGGGCGGCGTCCGGCACCGCGTACTTGACGCCGACGACGTTGGGGCAGCTGTCGGCGAGCACGGCCAGGCAGGCGCCGTCGAGGTGCGGGTTGCGGATGTACGGGACGACCCCGAGCCCGGGCACCGCCTCCGCGATGGCGCGGTGGTAGTCGATCCAGCCGTCCTGCGAGACGTACGGGTGGACGGGCTGGTGGACCATCACCATCTCGGCCCCGGCGTCCCTGGCGTGCTCGGCGGCGGCGACGGCGGTCGGCACGTCGTGTCCGACGCCGACCAGGACCGTGGCACGGCCGCCGGCCTCGTCGATGGTCAGTTCGGTGACGGTGCGCCGCTCCTCGGGGGTGAGCGCGTAGAACTCCCCGGTGTTGCCGTTCGGGGTGACGATGCGCACGCCGCCGTCGAGCAGTCTCCGCAGCAGGGCGCGGTGCGCCGTCGTGTCGATGGTCCCGTCCCCGGCGAACGGGGTGACCGGGATCGCCACGACATCTGCGAGGGCCGCCTTCAGCGGTGTGAGGTCCATGCGGACTGGCCTTTCGTCGGTGTGCCGGTTCACGCCGCGCCGCCCCCGTCCTCGTCGTCGGGGAAGGCGCGGCGGACGAACGACGCGATGTGGTCGTGCAGGGCCCCGGCCGCCGCGTCCGCGTCGTCGGCGAGCGCGAGCCGCAGGATCTCCCGGTGCTCGGCCGCCTCCCGCTCCCAGGAGGGGATGGTGGACCAGGCGACCGTGGAGACGAGCGCCGCCTGGTCGCGGACCTCGTCCAGCATCCGGGCCAGCAGCGGGTTGCCGCAGGGCAGGTAGAGCGCCCGGTGGAAGTCCCGGTTGGCGAGCGACCGGTCGGCCTTGTCGCCCGCCGAGTCCGCCCGCTCCAGGGCCTCCTGCGCCTCGTCGAGCGACGCCTTGCGGGTGATCGAGCGGCGCAGCGCCTCGGGTTCGAGCAGCAGCCGGACGTCGTACACCTCGCGGGCCATGGCCGCGTCGACCAGCCGGACGGTGGCGCCCTTGTACTGGCTCATGACGACGAGTCCGGTGCCCGCGAGGGTCTTCAGCGCCTCGCGGACCGGGGTCTTGGAGACCCCGAACTGCGCGGCGAGCTCGGTCTCCACGAGCGCCTGCCCCGGCCTCAGCTGTGCCGTGAGGATCGCGTGCTTGACCGCCTCCAGCACGTACTGGGTGCGGGACGGAATCGGGGTGGGCGCAAAGGTCATGGGTGCAGGGCTCTCACATCTCGCGTATCGCGTCTCATATATGACGTACGGAGTACGACGCGATGAAGCTAGGGCCGCCGCGAATGTTTCGTCAACGCTTCTGACGAAAGAAGTTCGCGGGACTTGGACATGTGCCGTACACGGATTCCGGTCCGCCGGCCGGGAGTTCCCCGGCGTAGGGCAGCTGCCCGATGCCGCGCCGGGGCCTCAGCCGCCAGCCTGGCCGCATGGCGAACACGCAGGTCAGGAAAGTGCGGTGGGTGTGATGGCGGTGGGGCGGGTGCTACGGGACCGGACGGCGGGGCTGTTCCTCACGGCGGTCGTGGTCTCCGGATTCGGCAGCTCGGCGATGACGCTGGCGGCCGGGATCTGGGTCAAGTCGCTGACGGGCTCGGACGCGTTGGCGGCGCTCGCGCTGTTCGCGGTCTGGCTGCCGGTCCTGTTCGGGCCGCTGCTCGGTGCGGTGGCGGACCGCCTGCCGCGCAAGCCGCTGCTGGTGGGCGCGAACGTCACCCTGGCGGTCCTGATGGCCGGGCTCGCGGCGGTGGGCGCGGAGGGGCGCGTCTGGCTGCTGTTCGCGGTGCTCGTGCTGTACGGGTGCGGCTCGGTGCTGATGGACTCGGCGGAGTCGGCCGTGGTGGCGGGGACGGTCGCGCCCGGCCTGCTGGGCGACTTCAACGGCCTGCGGATGATGGCGAACGAGGGCATGAAGCTGGTCGCCCCGCTGACCGGCGCCGGGCTCTACGCCCGCTTCGGCGGCGGCGCCGTGGCACTCCTGGACGCCGTCTCCTTCGCCCTGGCGGCCTGTCTCTACGCACTGCTGCGGGTACGCCGGACGGCCCGCCCCTCGTCCCTGGGACCGGGCGGCTGGACGGCCGGGCTGCGGCAGCTGTGGGGGTCGCCGGTGCTGCGCCCGCTGGTGCTCGCCGCCTCGGCCACGATGCTGTGCGCGGGGCTCAACGGGGCGGCGCTGTACGCCGTCGTGGACGGCACCCTCGGCCACTCCCCCGCGTACGCCGGTGTGCTGTCGGTCGCCCAGGGGCTGGGGTCCGTCACGGTCGGGCTGTTCGCGGGCGCGCTGACGCGCCGGCTGCCGGGGCGGGTGTTCGCGGCGGCCGGGATCGCGGTGTTCGGGGTCGCGGTGGGGCTGCGGGCCGTGCCGTCCGACGCGGTGGCGCTCACCGCGTGCGCCCTGATCGGGGTGGGCCTGCCGTGCGTGCTGATCGCCGCGCTGACGGCGGTGCAGCGGGAGACCCCCGACGCGGTGCTGGGCCGGACGGCGGCGACCGCCGACACGCTGATGATGTCGCCGAACGCGGTGGCGCTGGGGATCGGCGCGGGCCTGGTGGCGCGGGTGGACATCACGGTGCTGCTGCCGCTGGTGGGCGCGGGGGCGGTGCTGACGGCGGCACTGCTGGTGACGGGCCGGCGGGGCCCCCTGGCACCCGCCGGCCCGCCCGTCTCAGCCGAGGCGTGAGAGCGCCCCCCTGACGGCCGCCAGGTCCGGGTCGGAGGCCAGGCCCGCGTGGTACAGCCGGAGCTGGTTGGCGCCGAGCGAGGCGGCGTGCGCGGCGTCCCGTTCCAGCGTGTCCGGGCTGCCGCCCATGCCGCGCACCACGGTGAGGTTGGCGGCGACGACGGAGTCGGAGGCGCCGGCGAACGGCCCGAGCACCGCCTCCCGCGCCGCGTCCGCCCCGGTGCACGGCAGCACCACCCCGTCCGCCACGGACAGGATGTGCCCGGGGTCGACGCCCACGTTGGCCCCGCAGCGGTACGGGGCGGGGTCGGCGTGCAGCAGCACCTGGAACCCGGGTGCGGCCGCCGCCCGCACCGCGCCGGTCACCGCTTCCTGGAGGCTCCGGGCCACCTCCGTGCGCCACCGCAGCGTCGCCTCCGCGAGGTCGGGGCCGAGCAGCTTCCCGACGGCGTCCCAGCCCGCGTCCGGTGCCCCGGACGCGGACCAGACCGGCTCCAGGGCCCGGCGCACGGCCGCGCCCAGCTCCTCGGGGTCGAGGCCCTGTCCGGCGTAACCGGCCCGGCAGACGGCGCAGAAGCAGAGCGACATCAGGTACTGCGCCGCGTCCCCGAGCCCGACGCCCGCCACCTTGTCGTGGGCGTGCAGATGGGCGAAGCCGTACCAGCCGCAGGACTCCAGCTCGGTGCCCCGCGCCCCGTCGCGTACCGCCGCCTCCGCCGCGAGGTCCAGCAGATAGGCGCGGACCTCCGGGCGCGCGATGCAGGGCGCCCACGGGTAGCGGTCTCCGTAGGCGTTGACCACGGAGGTGTCCGGATGGTCCGCGCCCAGGCGCGAGCTGTGCGCGAGGACCACCCAGCTGTGCACGTCGAGGCCCGCGCCGGACAGCGCCTCGGCGGCCTCGGCGAAGGGGTCGTCGGAGGCCGTCCACGCCTGCCGGTACGGGCGCGGCGCCCGGTCAGCCCAGCGGCCTTCGTCCGGCGGGTACAGGACCGCCGCGTACTCGGCCGTGACGACGCGGTGGCCGGGGTGACGGGGGGTCAGCGCCCGGGTGGAGTGGTAGGCGGAGGCCAGCGTCACCTGCTGGACGCCGAGGTCCGCGATGCGGGCGGGGGCGTCCGGGTCGCCGACGACGTCCCAGGGGTAGAGGAAGGCGGAGGTCCTCATCCGCGCCCCTCCGCCTCGTGCCGCTCCAGCAGCGCGCGGCCGCCGGCGATGATCTCCGTCAGCTCCTTGACGTGGACGGCCGGCGGCTCGGTGAGCGGGCTGCGCACCGGCCCGACGTCCAGGCCGTTGAGCCGGACGCCCGCCTTGACCAGGGACACGGCGTAGCCGCGCCCCTGGGCCCGGAGCTCGACGAGCGGCCGGTAGAAGGAGTCGAGCAGCGCGTTGACCAGGGTGTCGTCGCCGGATTCCAGGGCGCGGTAGAAGGCGAGCGCGATGTCCGGGGCGAAGGCGAAGACCGCCGAGGAGTACAGCGTGACGCCGATGCCCCGGTAGGCGAGGCCGGTGAGTTCGGCGGTGGGCAGCCCGTTGAAGTAGAGGAAGTCCCGCCCGGGCAGCCCGGTGCGCACCGCGCTCACGATGCGCTGCATGAGGTCCAGGTCGCCGTAGCCGTCCTTCAGACCGATGATCCCCGGGGTCCGCGCCAGGGCGAGCACGGTCTCGGGGGTGAAGACGGCGTTGTCGCGCTGGTAGACGATGGTCTCCAGACCGGTCGCCCCGGCCAGCGCCCGGTAGTGGGCCAGCAGTCCCTCCTGGTCCGCGTGGACCAGGTACGGGGGCATGGCGAGGAGCCCGTCCGCACCGGCCTCCTCGGCGAGCTCCGCGAAGTGGACGGCCAGCGCGGTGCCGTACCCGGCGCCAGCGACGACCGGCACCTGCCCGGCGGTCTCCGCCACGGCGGCGGCGACGACGCGCCGGAACTCCTCCGGTGCCAGGGCGTGGAACTCCCCGGTGCCGCAGCAGGCGAAGACGGCCGCCGCGCCCGCGTCGACGCCCTGGCGGACGTGCGCCCGGAAGGCGTCCAGGTCGACGGAGCCGGTCGCGTCGTACGCGGTGACGGGGAAGAAGAGCGGCCCGGCAACGGCGGTGAGCCGGGCGGCAAGCGGGTCTGAGCTCACGGGCGCCTCCTGAGGCGTGCGCATCTCTGATTACTGTCCATACTTATGAACACCGCCTAAGCTAGGCCCGGTGCGGCGCCGGGGTCAAGGCGCTGACGCCCCGCTCCGGGCCAACCCCTACCTGGGATCCCTTGACGCCTCCCGACCCCCCGCATACCTTGTCCACGCATGTGAACCTGATCCAAGAGGAGACCCCGCATGCCCGCCGAAAAGCCCCGCACCGTCCTGCTCACCGGCGCCGCCGGCGGCCTCGGCACGCTGATGCGCGAGCTGCTGCCCGCCCACGGCTACACGCTGCGCCTCTTCGACATGGTGCCGATCGAGGGCGAGCCGGACGCGATCACGGCCGATCTCGGGGACCGGGAGGCACTGCGCGCGGCCGTGACGGGGGTCGACGCGATCATCCACCTCGCGGGCATCTCCCTGGAAGCCTCGTTCGACAAGATCCTCAAGGCGAACATCGAGGGCACGTACAACCTGTACGAGGCCGCGCGCGAGGCCGGCGTCCGCCGTATCGTGTTCGCCTCGTCCAACCACGCGGTGGGCTTCACCCCGCGCCCGCTCCCGGGCGATCCGCTGATCCCGGTGGAGACCCCGCGCCGCCCCGACACCTTCTACGGCCTCTCCAAGTCGTTCGGCGAGGACCTCGCCCAGCTGTACTGGGACCTGCACGGCATGGAGACGGTCTCCGTCCGCATCGGCTCCTGCTTCCCGGAGCCGACGTCCGTCCGGATGCTCTCGGTGTGGATGAGCCCCGCCGACGGCGCCCGGCTCTTCGACGCCGCGCTCACCGCCGGGAACGTCGGCCACACCGTGGTGTACGGCTCGTCGGACAACACCCGGCTGTGGTGGGACCTCACCTCGGCCCGCGCGCTGGGCTATGAACCGCGCGACGACTCGGAGCCGTACGCGGCGAAGCTCGTCGCGGAACACGGCGAGCTGGACCCGGCCAACCCGGACCACGCCCACCTCGGCGGCCACTTCTGCACCAACCCGCCGGTCTGGCCGCACTGACCAGGGCCCGGAACAAACCATTCCGCCGTACGGGCGAAGCTGCCGAAAGGTAAGGGAACGGCAAAGCCGGGTCGTTCGTTCATCCGACATGACCGCTATGACACCCGGCTCGAACCTTCCGCTCACCGCCGTCCGCGTGGCGGTGGACGTCGCCGCGCCCGTGCGGCTCGACGTCTCGGGCCTGCTGCTCACCGCCGACGGCAAGGTGCGCTCCGACGACGACTTCATCTTCTACAACCAGCCCTCGGGCCCCGGCGTGGGCTACCGCTCCGGCGGCGGCAGCGCGCCGGACGCCGTCGTCGTGGACACCGCGGCGGTGCCCGCCGGCATCGAGAAGATCGTCGTCACGGCCAGCCCGGACGCCGCCGGCCAGACCTTCCAGGGCGTCGAGCCGACCGCCACCGTGCGCAACGCGGACGACGGCGCCGTGATCGCCTCCTTCACCCCGCCCCGGCTGGGCGCCGAGACCGCGCTCGTGATCATGGAGGTCTACCGGCGCGGCGACGCCTGGAAGGTCCGCGCGGTCGGTCAGGGCTACGCGAACGGCCTGGCCGGCATCGCCACGGACTTCGGCGTCACGGTCGAGGAGCCCCCCGCCGCCGCCCAGGCCGCCCCCGCCGCCCCGGCACCGGTCACCACCCCCGCGCCCCCGGCCGCCCCTCCCGCACCCGCCGCCCCCGCGACGCCGCCCGCGCCCGGCAGGATCAACCTGGACAAGGGGCGGGTCAGCCTCCGGAAGAACGAGACGGTCTCGCTGGTCAAGGCGGGGCGCCCGCTGCTCTCCCAGGTCAAGATGGGCCTCGGCTGGGAGCCCGCCTTCCGGGGCAAGGACATCGACCTGGACGCCTCGGTCATCGTGTACGGCCCCCAGCGCAACCACCTGGACAGCTGCTACTTCGGCAAGCTGTCCGTCCTGAACGGCGCGATCAAGCACTCCGGGGACAACCTCACCGGTGAGGGCGCGGGGGACGACGAGGTGATCGTCGTGGACCTGGGCCGGATCCCGGCCGAGGCGACGGGCCTGGTGTTCACGGTCAACTCGTTCACGGGCCAGAAGTTCACCGAGGTGGCCAAGGCGTACTGCCGGCTGGTCGACGCCGCCACCGACGAGGAGCTGGTCCGCTTCGACCTGACCGGGGCCGAGCCGCAGACCGGCGTGATGATGGCCAAGCTGATCAGACAGTTCTCCGGCGAGTGGGAGATGACCGCGATGGGCGACTTCGTGAAGTCGCGGACGGTCCGGGGCATGGTCAAGCCGGCCGCCCAGGCGCTGTAGCCCCGGGCATGATCAAGGGGCCGTCCGCGCGGCTGGCGGACGGCCCCTTTGTGACGGTCTCAGAGCTTGGTGAGCTTGGAGTACGGGCTCATGATGCGGCCCTGGCGGCCCGCGAAGTCGATGAGCACCGCGTCGTTGTCGCCCTCGACGGCGAGGACGCGCCCGAGACCGAACTGGTCGTGCGAGACCCGGTCACCCACGTCGAACAATTCGACCGGTGGGGCCGCCTGGGCCGGGCGGTTGAAGGGACTGGACGGCAGGTGGCGCCGGGAGCCGGCTGACTGTTTCATTGCTTCGAGTATGCGCCCCCGGAGGGCCCGACGCCATGCCCGGCAGTTAACGGTTGGGCTGCCGCTTCCACGGACCGGTGATCGCGACCATGATCCCCGGGGTCTGGATGTTGGCGAACAGCGTCCGCCCGTCCGGCGAGAACGTCACCCCGGTGAACTCGCTGTACTCCGGCTCCTCCTCGCTGCCGATGTTCAGCTCGTTGCGCGCGATCGGGTACGTACGGCCGCTCTCGGTCGCCCCGAAGAGGTGCTGGACGCCCTCGCCGTCCTCGGCGATGACCAGGCCGCCGTACGGCGAGACCGTGATGTTGTCCGGGCCGTCGAACGCGCCGTCCTTCGACGGGTCCGGGTTGACGCCCAGAAGCACCTTCAGGGTCAGCGTGCGGCGCTTCGGGTCGTAGAACCAGACCTGCCCGTCGTGCTGGACCGGGCTCTCGGCGCGCGCGAAGGAGGACACGATGTACGCGCCGCCGTCGGCCCACCACATGCCCTCCAGCTTGCGGGCACGGGTGACCTGGCCGTCCGCGAACTGCTTGCGCACCGAAACGGACTTGGCGTCGCGGTCCGGCACGTCCACCCAGTCCACGCCGTACACGGTGCCGGTCTTCGTGGCGCGCGAGAGGTCGTCGACGAACGTGCCGTTCTTGTCGAAGCACTTGAACGCCTGGAGGACCCCGGCGTCGTCGGCGAGGGTGCGCAGCTTGCCCCGGCCGTGCCGGAAGCCGTGCGGCGGCACCCAGCGGTAGAGCAGACCGTTGGGGCCCGAGGCGTCCTCGGTGAGGTAGGCGTGGCCCTGCTTGGGGTCGATGACGACCGCCTCGTGCGCGTACCGGCCGAACGCCTTGATGGGGCGCGGCGAGCGATTGGCGCGCTTGTCGTACGGGTCGACCTCGAAGACGTAGCCGTGGTCCTTCAGGAGACCGTTCTTGCCGGCCTTGTCCTCGGTCTCCTCGCAGGTGAGCCAGGTGTCCCAGTGAGTGGCGCCGCCCGCGCAGTTGGTGGAGGTGCCGGCGATGCCCACCCACTCGGCGGTGCGGCCGTCGCGGCGGGTCTCCACGACGGTGCAGCCGCCCGCCGCGACCGGGTCGTAGACCAGGCCGTCGGTGAGGGGCACGGGGTGCTCCCAGCCGGCCCGGGTGCCGCTCAGCTCGTGGTTGTTGACCAGCAGGGTCACCCCGCGCGGACCCTCGAACGCGGCCGTGCCGTCGTGGTTGGACGGCGTGTACTCGCCGCTGTCCAGCTTGGTGACCCCGCAGTGCGTGATGATCCGGTACGAGAATCCGGCGGGCAGCGCGAGTATGCCCTTCGGGTCGGAGCGCAGCGGGCCGTAGCCGGGTTCGCGGTCGTGACCGTGGCCGTGGTCGTGGTCGTGGTCGTGGTGACCGTGGCCCTGGGCCGGGCCCCCGGCGGCGAGGGCGCCGGGCGCGGTGGCCAGCGCGGCGACGGTTCCGGTGAGGGCGATGCCGGCGCCGGTGAGAGCGGACTGTGCGGTGAATTCCCTGCGCGTGAAGGCCATCACGTACTCCTGGTGCTGCGGGGGCGTGCTGTTGACGGGCTCACCGTTCCGTCCGTTCCCCAACACCAGTTGAACCTGCGACGACTTCGGGGCGACCCGTTCGGTGAACTTCGGCCGCCCCTCACACCGTCGCGGTACGCCCGCTCAGTCGGCCGAACCGCCGCGCGAGCGCGCCTTGAACGCGGCCTTGCGGGCGTCCTTGGCCTGCTTCTTGTCGCTGTGCAGCCGCCCCATCGCCTCCAGGACGTCCGCGGTGGCGGGGTGGTCGACGCGCCATGCCTCCTCGAAGAAGCCGCTGTGCTGGCCGGACAGGCCCTCGACCAGGCCCTGGAGCTCTTCGAGGTCGCCGGCGGCCTCAAGCTGGGCCGCGATCGTGTCGATGGCGAGCCAGAAGATCATCTCTTCGGAGGGCGCCGGGACGTCCTCCGCGCCGTGTTCGGCGAGCCAGACCCGGGCCAGGCCGCCAAGTTCCGGGTCGTCGAGCACCGCGCGCACGGCGGGCTCCGCCTCGGCGCCGACCAGGGCGAGCGCCTGCTGGCAGTGCAGCCGGCGCAACGGCCCCAGCTCGTCCGCGCCCCGTGCGGCGTCCAGGAGTTCGGCGGCGGCGCCGTCCGGGCCCCGGCGGGTGAGCCAGAGCTGGATCTCGGCGCGCGCGGCGGACTCCGGGTAGTGGGCGACACCGCCGAGAAGCGCGTCGGCGCCCTTGTCCGCGAGGTCCCCGATCGCCGGGGCGTCCACCCCGGCGTCCAGCATGCGGGCGCGGATGCCGTAGAGGCCGAGGGGCGTCAGCCGGACCATGCCGTACCGGGTGACGTCCTCCTCGTCACCCGGGGGCAGGGCGTCCTCGCCCTCCTCGACCAGCAGCGCCTCGTCCACCGGCTGGTACTCGACGATGCCGATGGGTTCGAGGACCTGGAACTGGTCGTCCAGCCGCATCATCGCGTCCGAGACCTGCTCCAGGACGTCATCGGTGGGCTCGCCCATGTCGTCGGGGACGATCACCGAGGCGGCGAGCGCGGGCAGCGGGACGGGCGCCCCGTCCGCCCCCTCTCCGACGGTGAGCAGGTAGAGGTTGCCGAGAACGCCGTCCAGGAACTCCGTCTCGGTCTCCGGGTCCCAGTCGAGCGCGTCGAAGTCGACCGAGCCGTCCTCGCCGATGAGGTCCGCGAAGTCGTCGAAGGCGGGCGCGGTGGCGTCGGCGTACGCGGCCTCCAGGCCGTCGAGCCAGATCGCGAGGACGTCCGCCGGTGAACCCCCGGTCAGCAGGGCCAGGTTCTCACCGGCCGTGACCGTCCCGGCCTGCTCCTCGTCCCCGGGCTCGTCGTCCTCGTCGAAGCCCTCGTCCCCGCCGAAGCCGTCGCCCGGGTCGCCCGTCCCACCGGCGGGGTCCTCGATCTCGACGAGGCCGGTGTCCACGGCGAGCCGCCATGCCTCGCTGGCCTCCGCCGCGCCGTCCTCGTCGGGCGCGAGGCCGAGGAGTTCGGCGGCGGCGGGCAGCTGCGCGTCGGACAGTTCACCGCCGGCGCCGACCCTGGTGTCCGGGCCGGCCCAGCGGGCGAGCCGTGCGGCACGGGCGAGCAGCGGCGCGGCGAGGGCGTCCCGCGCCAGCTCGGCCTCGGTGCGCAGCCGGACCGGCGGCAGGGTCGGGCGCTCTGCGGACATCAGGGGGTCTCCTCGGAACGTGCGGGGGGGGTCGGTCGCCGGGCCGGCCGGCTCAGGTCGTGTGCCGCGGCCCAGGACCTTCGGCGGGGCGCGGGCGGAACACGTCCTAAGCGTAGACGCATTTCGCCGCGTGCCGACCGGAATGCGGGCAAGGGCCCCGGACCCCGGAAGACCCGCCGCGCGGGCCGTCGCTCACCCTTGAGCGTTGCTTCACCTTCACCCGCAGCAGATCTAAGTGGACCTTCACGGTCAGCGGGCCGAGACTGCGGGTATGACGCCTTCCGCTTCCGCCCGCCCGCGCCCTTTCGGCCGCGCCCTCTGTGCCATGATCACGCCGTTCACCGCCGACGGCGCCCTCGACCGGGAGGCCGCCGCCGCGCACGCCGCCGCCCTCGTCGCGGGCGGCTGCGACGGGCTGGTGCTCAGCGGCACGACCGGGGAGTCCCCGACCACCTCGGACGCCGAGAAGGCGGAGCTGCTGCGCGCGGTACGCGACGCGCTCGGCCCCGGTGTGCCGCTGGTGGCGGGCGTCGGCACCGCGGACACCCGGCACACGATCGAGCTGGCCCGTCAGGCGGAACGGGCGGGCGCGGACGGGCTCCTGGTGGTGACCCCGTACTACAGCAGGCCCCCGCAGGCGGCCGTGGAGGCGCACTTCCGGCGGATCGCGGACGCGGCGGGCCTGCCGGTGATGCTGTACGACATCCCCGGCCGCACCGGCACCCGCATCGAGCCGGAGACCATGCTCAGGCTCGCGGAACACCCGCGCGTCGTGGCGGTGAAGGACTGCTCGCAGGACCTGCTGACGGCGACCCGGGTGATCGCCGCCGGCGGGCTCGCGTACTACTCCGGCTGCGAGGAGCTGAACCTGCCGCTGTACGCGGTGGGCGGCGCCGGGTACGTCAGCACGGTCGCCAACGTGGTGCCGGGCCGGATGCGGGCGGTGCTGGACGCGTTCGACGCCGGGGACACGGAAGGGGCGGCCCGGCTGAACGCGCGGCTGGCCCCGCTGACCGCGCTGATGATGGCGTCCGGGCTGCCCGGCACGGTGACCGCGAAGGCGCTGCTGGCGGCGGGCCCGGTCCGGGAACCGCTGCAGCCCGCGGGGCGCGAGGCGTCCGACGGGCTGCGCGCGGTGTACGAGGAACTCCTCGTTCCCGCCTAGTCGTTGCTGTGCAGGACGTCGTTGAGGCCGTCCCAGACCGCGTTGTTCGGGCGGGCCTCGACGGCGCCGGTGACCGAGTTGCGGCGGAAGAGGATGTTCGAGGCGCCGGAGAGCTCGCGGGCCTTGACCACCTGGCCGTCCGGCATGGTGACCCGGGTGCCGGCGGTGACGTAGAGACCCGCCTCCACGACGCACTCGTCGCCGAGCGCGATGCCGACCCCGGCCTCCGCGCCGACCAGGCAGCGCTCGCCGATCACGATGCGCTCCTTGCCGCCGCCGGAGAGCGTGCCCATGGTGGAGGCGCCGCCGCCGATGTCCGAGCCGTCACCGATGACGACACCGGCGGAGATGCGGCCCTCGACCATGGACGTGCCGAGCGTGCCGGCGTTGAAGTTGACGAAGCCCTCGTGCATCACGGTCGTGCCGGAGGCGAGGTGCGCGCCGAGGCGCACCCGGTCGGCGTCGGCGATGCGCACGCCCTTGGGCGCCACGTAGTCCGTCATGCGGGGGAACTTGTCGACGGAGGTGACCTGGAGGTGCAGGCCCTCGGCGCGGGCGTTGAGCCGCACCTTCTCCAGATCGTCCACGGCGACCGGGCCGAGCGAGGTCCAGGCGACGTTGGCGAGGTGGCCGAAGATGCCGTCCAGGTTCTGCCCGTGCGGCTGGACCAGGCGGTGCGAGAGCAGGTGCAGGCGCAGGTAGACGTCGTGGGCGTCGAGCGGCTTGTCGTCCAGCGAGGCGATGACCGTGCGCACGGCGACGACCTCGACCCCGCGGCGGGCGTCGACGCCGATGGCCTTGGCGGCGCCCTCGCCGAGCAGGTTGACGGCCTGGTCGGGGCTGAGCCGCTCGGTGCCGGCGGGGCCGGGTTCGGCGGTGAGCTCGGGGGCAGGGAACCAGGTGTCGAGAACGGCACCGTCGCCGGCGATGGTGGCGAGGCCGGCGGCGACGGCGCCGGTGGTACGGGTGGAAGTCGTGTCGGTCATGACCAGAAACCTAACCGGACCGGGGCCGCGCGGGCGAACCCGTCCCAGCGTCCGGGCGGCGCGCCGCCGGGACCGGTGCCGCCGCGGC
>NZ_JAAGNI010000438.1 GCF_010550605.1 Streptomyces sp. SID9727 | reverse complement strand
CGCGTCGATGCCGCCGGGGCGCGCGCGCCGGGCGGCCGGTCCGGCGCCTCGCCGCTTGCGGGGGGCGCGCTCCGGCGTACCGGCCGGATCGTGCATCCGGACCTCGGTGTGCGCCGGGGGCGCGGCGAAGGCCCGGACGTCCACGGGGTCCAATCGGTCCGTGCTCACGTCCGGGTCGGCGTCGGGTGCCGCCTCGTCCTCGGTGCGCTCCTGGAGCCCCTTGGCATACCGGCGCTCCATCGCCGCCCGGCCGGACAGCAGCCGGATGGCGGTGCTGAAGCGCTCCGTCGGACGCTCTTCGTTCAGCTCGTCCTGCCTGCGGAGCCACATCGGCACCAAGTAGGCGGCCCAGGCCCCGACGATGACTGCGTAGATGAGGCCGCTGCTGCTCACATCTCACACCGTAGAGGGGTTTGCGCGGAGGCATCCGCCAATTGGCACGGTGTGTCGCACGATCCGGCCGATATCACGGACTTTTTTATGAGGGTCCGGATCAGCCGATCGATATGAATTCGAACAAATTTTTTATTTACGCGGGGGGCTCCGGCTGATCCGTACGGGGAACGGGCCGCGAGCGGTGCCACCTCCGCAGCAGCCCGTCCGGCACTTCCTCCGCCGTGAGCGCGTAGATCAGGTGGTCGCGCCACGCCCCGTCGATGTGCAGATACCGCGGACGCAGCCCTTCCTCGCGGAATCCGAGTTTCTCCACGACCCGCCGGCTCGGACCGTTCTCGGGCCGGATGCACACCTCGATGCGGTGAAGTCCCACCACCCGGAAGCAGTGGTCGACGGCGAGCGCGACGGCGGTGGGCATCACCCCGCGCCCGGCCACCTCCCGGTCCACCCAGTAGCCGACGTGCCCCGAGCACATCGAGCCCCAGGTGATCCCGGCGACGGTCAGCTGCCCGACCAGCCGGCCCCGGTACTCGATGGCGAACGGCAGCATCCGGCCCGCGTTCGCCTCGGCGCGCAGGTGGCGGATCATCTGGCGGTACGTGGGCCGCTGGGCGACCGGTCCGCCGGGCGCGGGCGGCGGGACCGTCGCCTCCCAGGGGCGCAGCCAGTCCCGGTTGCGCCGGTTGACCTCGCGCCAGTCGCGCTGGTCGCGCAGCTTGATGGGCCGGAGGGCGACATCGCCGTCCACCAGGATCACCGGCCAGGTCGGGACGTTCAGCTCGGGCTCCCGGGTCGGGGGTGGTCGCCGCCGCGCAGCTGGTCCACGGCGTGCACCAGGAGCCGTTCCAGGACGGCGAGGCCGTCGCGCACGCCGCCGGTCGAGCCGGGGAGGTTGACGATCAGGGTGCGCCCGGCCACGCCCGCCAGTCCGCGCGAGAGCGCGGCGGTGGGGACCTTGTCGCGGCCCTCGGCCCGGATCGCCTCGGGGATGCCGGGCACCTCGTGGTCCAGGACGCGGCGGGTGGCCTCGGGGGTGCGGTCGGTGGGCGAGATGCCCGTACCGCCGGTGGTGACGACCACGTCGTACGCGGCGGCCACCGCGGTCCGCAGCGCCCGCTCGACCGGGTCGCCGTCGGGCACGACCTCCGGGCCGTCGACGGTGAAGCCGAGCCCCGTCAGCGCCTCGGCGATCAGCGGCCCGCCCCTGTCCGCGTAGACCCCGGCGGACGCGCGGTTCGACGCGGTCACGACGAGGGCGCGGTACGGGGCCGGGGCGCCGGCGGCGCTCACGCGCCGGTCCCGGGGGCCTCGGCGCGTACGTAGTCGCCGGACTTGCCGCCCGACTTCGCCTCGACCCGGATGTCCGTGATGACCGCGGCCTTGTCGACCGCCTTGACCATGTCCACGACGGTGAGGGCGGCCACCGACACGGCGGTCAGGGCCTCCATCTCGACGCCCGTGCGGTCGGTGGTCCTCACCGTGGCGGTGATCTCCACGGCGTCGTCGGCCACGACCAGCTCGACGCCGACTCCGGAGACGGCCAGCGGGTGGCAGAGGGGGATCAGGTCCGGGGTGCGCTTGGCCCCCATGATCCCGGCGATCCGCGCGGTGGCGAGGGCGTCGCCCTTGGGGACCCCCTCGCCCCGGAGCAGTTCGATCACACGCGGCGACACGAGGACCCGGCCGCTGGCGCGGGCGACGCGCGCGGTGACGTCCTTCCCGGAGACGTCGACCATGCGGGCGGCCCCCGCCTCGTCGATGTGCGTCAGCCTGTTCTGCGTACTCAACTCACTCCGCCTAGCGGTAGGGCGCCGGATTCCCCGGGCCGCACCGGGGCGCGGGTCCGGGAGCCGGGGGGTGTCCCCCGGACGGCACAGCGCCAGATACCGTACCGCCACCGGGGTGCGCTCAGCGGAGCAGGATCACCTCGGTGTCGGAGCCGGGCTCGGCGGAGGTGACGTCCTCGGGGAGCACGATCAGGGCGTCCGCCTGGGCGAGCGCGGCGATCAGATGCGAGCCGGAGCCGCCGACGGGCGTGACGGTGCCGGCCTCGGCGTCGTACGTCCCGCGCAGGAACTGGCGCTTCCCGGCGGGTGAGGACAGGGCCTTCTCCGCGACGAGGGCGGCCTTCACCGTCGCGCGGTCGAGGGCGGGCAGGCCCATCAGGGTGCGGATCGCGGGGCGGACGAACAGCTCGAAGGAGACGTAGCTGGAGACCGGGTTCCCGGGGAGGGCGAGCAGCGGGGTGTGCTCGGGGCCGATGGCCCCGAAACCCTGCGGTTTGCCCGGCTGCATGGCGAGCTTGCGGAAGTCCACACCGCCGCCCGGCCCGTCCTCGTCGCCCACGGAGGACAGGGCCTCCTTTACCACGTCGTACGCGCCGACGCTGACGCCGCCCGTGGTGACGACGAGGTCGGCGCGGATCAGCTGGTCCTCGATGGTGGCGCGCAGGGTCTCGGCGTCGTCGGCGACGGCACCGACGCGGTAGGCGATGGCCCCGGCGTCCCGGGCGGCGGCGGTGAGCGCGAAGCTGTTGGAGTCGTAGATCCGGCCGCCCGTCAGCTCGCCGCCGGGCTGCACGAGTTCGCTGCCGGTGGACAGGACGACGACGCGGGGGCGGGGCCGCACCTTGACGGTGGAGCGGCCGATCGCGGCGAGCAGCCCGATCTGCGGCGGTCCGATCACCGTGCCCGCCTTGAGCGCGAGGTCGCCGGGGCGCACATCGCTGCCCCGCTCCCGGACGTGGGCGCGGGCCTCGGCGGGGCGGTGGACGCGGACCTCTCCGCCGGCGGCCTCCGGGGCGTCGCTGTGGGCGCGCATCGCGTCGGCGGGGCCCTCGCCCGTGCCG
>NZ_JAAGNI010000421.1 GCF_010550605.1 Streptomyces sp. SID9727 | reverse complement strand
CAAGGCCCCGGCCCCGGCCGCCCCGGCGAAGGCCTCCCCGGCCCCCGCCGCCAAGGCCCCCGCCGCCAAGGCCCCCGCCGCGAAGGCCAAGGCCGCCGGGGACACCGAGGCACCGGCCGGACCGGAGTACGTGACGCTCCGCGGCCCGTCCGCCGCGGTCGCGAAGAACATGAACGCCTCGCTGGAGCTGCCCACGGCCACGTCCGTGCGCGCCGTCCCGGTGAAGCTGCTCTTCGACAACCGCATCGTCATCAACAACCACCTCAAGCGCGCCCGGGGCGGGAAGATCTCCTTCACGCACCTCATCGGGTACGCGATGGTGCAGGCGCTCAAGGCCATGCCGGCCATGAACTACTCCTACGCGGAGAAGGACGGCAAGCCGACCCTCGTCAAGCCGGAGCACGTCAACCTCGGCCTCGCCATCGACCTGGTGAAGCCGAACGGCGACCGCCAGCTGGTCGTCGCGGCCATCAAGAAGGCCGAGACGCTCAACTTCTTCGAGTTCTGGCAGGCGTACGAGGACATCGTCCGGCGCGCCCGCAACGGCAAGCTCGGCATGGACGACTTCACCGGCGTCACCGCCTCGCTGACCAACCCCGGCGGCATCGGCACCGTCCACTCGGTGCCCCGCCTGATGCCCGGACAGGGCCTCATCATGGGCGTCGGCGCGATGGACTACCCGGCCGAGTTCCAGGGCACCTCGCAGGACACCCTGAACAAGCTGGGCATCTCCAAGGTCATGACCCTGACCTCGACGTACGACCACCGGGTCATCCAGGGCGCCGCGTCGGGCGAGTTCCTGCGCATCCTCTCCCAGCTGCTGCTCGGCGAGAACGAGTTCTACGACGAGATCTTCAAGGCGCTGCGCATCCCCTACGAGCCGGTCCGCTGGCTCAAGGACATCGACGCCTCGCACGACGACGACGTCACCAAGGCCGCGCGGGTCTTCGAGCTGATCCACTCCTACCGGGTCCGCGGCCACGTCATGGCCGACACCGACCCGCTGGAGTACCACCAGCGCAAGCACCCCGACCTCGACATCACCGAGCACGGCCTCACCCTGTGGGACCTGGAGCGGGACTTCGCGGTCGGCGGGTTCGCCGGCAAGTCGATGATGAAGCTCCGCGACATCCTCGGCGTCCTGCGCGAGTCGTACTGCCGCACCACCGGCATCGAGTTCATGCACATCCAGGACCCGAAGCAGCGCAAGTGGCTGCAGGACCGGGTCGAGCGCCCGCGCCCCAAGCCCGAGCGCGAGGAGCAGCTGCGCATCCTGCGCCGGCTCAACGCCGCCGAGGCGTTCGAGACGTTCCTCCAGACCAAGTACGTCGGCCAGAAGCGGTTCTCGCTGGAGGGCGGCGAGTCCGTCATCCCGCTGCTCGACGCGGTCATCGACTCCGCCGCCGAGGCCCGCCTGGACGAGGTCGTCATCGGCATGGCCCACCGCGGCCGCCTGAACGTCCTCGCGAACATCGTGGGCAAGTCGTACGCCCAGATCTTCCGCGAGTTCGAGGGCAACCTCGACCCGCGCTCGATGCACGGCTCCGGCGACGTGAAGTACCACCTGGGCGCCGAGGGCACCTTCACCGGGCTGGACGGCGAACAGATCAAGGTCTCGCTGGCCGCCAACCCCTCGCACCTGGAGGCGGTCGACCCGGTCCTGGAGGGCATCGCCCGCGCCAAGCAGGACATCATCAACAAGGGCGGCACGGACTTCACCGTCCTGCCCGTCGCGCTCCACGGCGACGCGGCCTTCGCCGGCCAGGGCGTCGTCGCCGAGACGCTGAACATGTCGCAGCTGCGCGGCTACCGCACCGGCGGCACCGTGCACGTGGTGATCAACAACCAGGTCGGCTTCACCGCGGCCCCGGAGTCCTCGCGCTCCTCGATGTACGCCACCGACGTGGCGCGCATGATCGAGGCGCCGATCATCCACGTCAACGGCGACGACCCCGAGGCCGTCGTCCGGGTCGCCCGGCTCGCCTTCGAGTTCCGCCAGGCGTTCAACAAGGACGTCGTGATCGACCTCATCTGCTACCGCCGCCGCGGCCACAACGAGGGCGACAACCCGGAGTTCACCAACCCGCAGATGTACACCCTGATCGACAAGAAGCGCTCGGTGCGCAAGCTCTACACCGAGTCCCTCATCGGTCGCGGCGACATCACCCTGGAAGAAGCGGAGCAGGCGCTCCAGGACTTCCAGGGCCAGCTGGAGAAGGTCTTCGCCGAGGTCCGCGAGGCCACCTCGCAGCCCGCGCAGCCGCACGTCTCCGACCCGCAGGCGCACTTCCCGGTCGCCGTGAACACCGCGGTCACCACCGAGGTCGTCAAGCGGATCGCCGAGTCGCAGGTCAACATCCCCGAGTCGATCACCGTGCACCCGCGGCTCATGCCGCAGATGCAGCGCCGTGCCGCCTCGGTGGAGAACGGCACGATCGACTGGGGCATGGGCGAGACCCTGGCCATCGGTTCGCTGCTGATGGAGGGCACCCCGGTCCGGCTCGCCGGCCAGGACAGCCGCCGCGGCACCTTCGGCCAGCGCCACGCGGTCCTGGTCGACCAGGTCACCGGCGAGGACTACACCCCGCTCCTCTACCTGACGGACGACCAGGCCCGTTACAACGTCTACGACTCGCTCCTCAGCGAGTACGCGGCGATGGGCTTCGAGTACGGGTACTCGCTGGCCCGCCCGGAGTCGCTGGTCATCTGGGAGGCCCAGTTCGGTGACTTCGTCAACGGCGCGCAGACCGTCGTGGACGAGTTCATCTCCTCGGCCGAGCAGAAGTGGGGCCAGACCTCCGGCGTCACGCTGCTCCTGCCGCACGGTTACGAGGGCCAGGGCCCGGACCACTCGTCCGCCCGCCCGGAGCGCTTCCTCCAGATGTGCGCGCAGGACAACATGACGGTCGCGATGCCGACCCTGCCGTCGAACTACTTCCACCTCCTGCGGTGGCAGGTGCACAACCCGCACCACAAGCCACTGATCGTCTTCACCCCGAAGTCGATGCTCCGCCTCAAGGCGGCCGCGTCGAAGGTGGAGGAGTTCACCACCGGCGGCTTCCGCCCGGTCATCGGCGACGACTCCGTCGACCCGAGCGCCGTCCGCAAGGTCGTCTTCTGCGCCGGCAAGGTCTACTACGACCTGGAGGCCGAGCGCCAGAAGCGGGGCGTCACGGACACCGCGATCATCCGTCTGGAGCGCCTGTACCCGCTGCCGGGTGCCGAGATCCAGGCCGAGATCGCCAAGTACCCGAACGCCGCGAAGTACCTGTGGGCCCAGGAGGAGCCGGCCAACCAGGGCGCCTGGCCGTTCATCGCCCTGAACCTGATCGACCACCTGGACCTGGCCGTCGGCGCGGACGTCCCGCACGGCGAGCGCCTGCGCCGCATCTCGCGCCCGCACGGCTCGTCCCCGGCGGTCGGCTCGGCCAAGCGCCACCAGGCGGAGCAGACCCAGCTGGTCAACGAGGTCTTCGAAGCCTGACCGGCAGCCCGCACGCCCGAGGGGCCCGTCCCGCGCTCACGCGCGGGGCGGGCCCCTCGGGCGTGGGGCTCAGGTGACGAGCGGTCGGCAATCGCCGGTCACATCAGCGCGAGAGCCGCACGACGGTGGACGTGCCCGCGCATCGCCTGGGAGGCGCAGCGCCGGGCGATATCGGCATCGGAGCGCCTTCACCGGGTGCCGATGGCCCCTGCTCGTCCGCTACGTCACCTTGCTGATGGTGCGCCACGTAGGCCACGCCATCAGACGATCAGCGGCTCGAAGTCCCAGTACGGACGGTTGCGGGAGCGGGCCGAGACGGTGTGGGTGTGCTGGGCGCCGAGTGTGGCCGCCAGGTCTTCCAGAGCCTCGATCTCGACCTTCTCGGCCTTCTGCCGCTCCCTGAGGCCGCGGAGGTCGGCAGCGTGGGCGATCCGCGCGGACAGCGTCAAGGGATGGGTGCGGCCGAGTACCTCGACAGCCCGGGTGACGATCGAGTCCGTCAGCGAGGCAGCGGACTCCGGGTCGCCCACGAGGTTGCGAAGCGCCGAGGCGTTGATGCCGCAGCCCAGCGTCCACGGATGGTTCTCGCCGACGGCCTGGGTCATGGTGGCCAGCGCCTCCTCCAGGAGCACGTGGGCGTGCTGCCGCTCACCGACGTTGCGCAGGGTCAAGGCGTGATTGGACCGGGTGCCGGCAGCGTACGGGTGTTCCTCGCCGAGCATGTCAGCGTAGCCGCTGACCACCTTCTCCCCTATGGCCCTTGCCTGGTCGATGTTGCCGTGCTCGCGGGCGAAGCAACTCTGGCCGGCCGAGAACATCATCGTCAGCGGGTCGCTCTCGCCGAGGACGCGTTCACATCGCTCCAGGACACGGGTGAACAGGTCGGATGCCCTGGCGCGCGTGCCGTCACGGTAGTGGCACAGCGCGAGGTTGTACTCGGCGCGCAGCGTTTGCGGGTTGTCCGGCCCGAGAACCCGTCGGTGCATCTGCACGCTCTGGTTCTGCAGGGAGGACGCCTCGGAGTAGCGGCCCAGGAGGCGCAAGTCCGTGGCGTACGCGGTCTCGGAGTACAGCGTCCATGCGTGCCGGTGTCGCAGGAGCTGCCGGCGTGAGTCCAGCGTGTGCCGGTCGAGTTCCAGAGACTCCGTGTACCGGCCCAGCAGCCGCAGGGTGACGGCCAGGTTGCTCTGTGCGTTGAGCGTTCGAGAGTCCTGGTCACCCAGCAGCCTCTGGTAGGAGGTGAGGACCCCGTCGGAGACTTCCAGCGCCTCGTCGTACCGGCCCAGGCCCCGCAGGTCGGCGGCCAAACCGGAGGCTGCGCGCAGATACTCCAGGTCCTCGGGGCCGCGCTCGGCACGCAGCCGCTCCACCACGGCGCGCTCGATGGCCTCCGTGCCGGCGTAGTCGCCGACGGCCCTGAGCAGGTTGCTGTAGTGGTAGCTGACGTCCCAGATCCTCGGATGGTTCTCGCCGAACAACTCGCGCCAGGCAGCCATCGCCCGTACGCCCAGCTTGATCCCGGCCCGGTACTCCCCCGACAGGTACATGTAGCGCAGGCAGTTGAGTACCAGGGTCTGGACCGCCGGATCGGTGCTCTTCAATACGTCGGCCCACTTGAGGTGCGGAGTGATCTCGGCGTACGCGGGCCACAGTCGCGTGTCGGTGGGGCGTCCGGGATCGGCCGCCGCGAGGGCGCGCCGGACGACGTCGATGAACTCCTGCCGGTTCTCCTCCGTCATGTCGTGCCCGATGATCTGGTGGACCATCCGGTGCATGTAGACGGTCTCCCCGGAGGACGTCGCGTCGACGCTCGACTCATGGGATTCCAGCCGGACCACGGAGTACTGACGGAGTTGGTTGATCGCCTTGTTCCACAGCAGCGGGTCGCTCATCAGCCCGGAGACCTGCTCCGGCAGGTCACCGGGAGGCATCTCCTTCAGCAGCCGTACGGGGATGGAGCCGGGCGCGAAGAAGCTGCACAGGCGCAGCAGGTCGACGGACTCGGGGACGGTGTCCCTGAGCTTGTTCAGCAGTATCGACCAGGCGGTTTGAAAGGCGAGCGGAAAGTCCGCGGAGACCTTGACCACGTCCTGGTCGATGCCGCCTTCGAGGAGTTCGATGTACTCCTCCACCGACAGGTCCGAGTCGTTGAGCCAGCCTGCTGTCTGGTCGAGCAGCAGCGGCAGGTCTTCGAGGGCCTCGGCAAGCTGGTCGGCCTCCGCCGGCGTCAGGCGCGGGGCGCGGCGGCGGATGAAGGCCACCGACTCGTCGCGTCGGTATACGGGCACCTCGACCAGGTTGCTGTTGTGCTCGCTCCATTCCGGGTTGCGGGAGGTGATGAGCACGTGCCCCGGCCCGGTGGGCACCAGGTCCCAGATCTGGTCGGGCTCGTCGGCGCCGTCCAGGATCAACAGCCAGTGGGAGTGGGGGTCGCCCCGGCGCAGCGAGTCGCGGACGGCACGGAGCCGTTCTCCGTACTCCGGGCCAGTGGACAGGTCGAGTTCCGGGGCGAGTTCGGCCAGCTTCTGCCGGTAGATCGCCCGTCGGTCGGCGGGCACCCACCAGACCACGTCGTACTCCGAGCCGAAACGGTAGACGTACTCGGCGGCGAGCTGGGTCTTCCCGACGCCGGACATGCCGTGCAGGGTCACGACCCCGGCGCCCGGCCCGGATTCCTGGAGCGCCCGGTAGGCATCGGTGAGCAACTGCTCGCGGCCGGTGAACCGGATGTTGCGGCGTGGTACCCCGCCCCACACCTGCGGGGTGTCGGCGGGGAAGCGCGGGCCCGCGGGGGTGCCCTCGGGCAGCGGGTCGGTGGGCAGTCCCAGCCGGACGAGAAGCCGCCGCTCCGCCTCCTCGGCACCGACGTTGGTGAGGTCGGCAGCGCCGAAGGCCGAGGTGGCGCCGGGGAGCGCCGATGTGGTGACGCACACGGCCGCGAACCGGTCCGGATCGGTGGCGACTTCGGAGCGCAGAGCACGGTTCCACTCCTCGTGGCTCCGGGGGCCGAGCTGGAAGTACCAGTCGCTGAGGACGACCAGGACGCGGCCGCGCGCGAGCGTCAGGTCGCGCAGTGACTCCTCCAGCGGGATCGAGACCGGCGGGTCCCACCGCTGCTGCACGACGGTTACACCACGCCGCTCCAGACGGTCCGCGATCCATGCCGCCCAGGCGCGGTTGAAACCGGCGAAACTGATCGTGACGGCGCTCGGCCCGCTCACTCCAACTGGCTTACGCGTTCCGGGCATTCAACCGTCTCCCCTGCCTCGATACGAGCCTTCTCAACATACCCCGGAGCACCGTCGCTCCGACTGGAATCGGGGCGATGCTCACTGCCTTCGCGAGCCGTTCCTCTGCTGCCATATCACCTTGGCGGTACTCACGTACGCCTGAGCGCGCGTGAGGTGCCCCGGGGGAGGCGGAGAATCGTCCAGACGGTGGTAGACCGAGATCATTTCGTTGACGAGTGTCCGGCCCTCGGGGGTCAGCGCCGGCGAACCGGCCAGCACGGGCAGCACGGCACCGACCTGTTCACGGCAGCGGGCGTGCTCGGCCCAGGCGAGGTCCCGATGGACGGACCGGCGCGCATGCAGTGCGAACCGCTGCCAGAAGTCCGCGAGGGCCACGTGCGAGTAGGCGCCTTGAAGAAGTCCGTCGAAGGGCCGGGGGTCGGGTCGCCACGGAGCGAAGTACCGCTCGGCCGTGCCCTCCCGGTGGAGCTGAACCAGGGTGGAGAGTGCGGCGAGTTTGGTGTGCTGCAGTTCGTGCACCAGCGTCGAGGCGAAGTAGGCCGCAGTCGCCGGCTTGCTGCTGAGCACCGCACCGAACGCCTCACGTCGGGTACCGCTGCAGTGCACCGCGCTCCGGCCGGTGGGCCCGGAGCCGGGCGGCGGCCCCAGTGGGACCATGCAGCGCAGCAGCACGGAGGCCTCGGTGAGGCGGTGCTCCCCGCCCACACGCAGCAGCCGTTCCACTCCGGACCAGGATTCGGCCCAGGTCTTGCGCTCCCAGTCCTCGATCTGAGTGGAGCCGCTCAGCCCGTGCTGCTCAACCCCGCTGCCGAGCGTCCGGTACGGGTCCAAGTCGTCCAGGGCTACGGGGCTTCCTCCTGGCCGCACCGCAGACAGCATGAGGAGGGGCAACCAGCGCGGGTCCGCCGAGCTCGTGGTCCCGTCCGGATGTATCCGGACGTTCAGCAGCGGCCCGTCTGCGGGCGCGACCGTCAGTTCCCCCGCGTGGTAGGTCAGCTGTACGGGGCCGACGTCCACGCGTACGGCTCCCAGAGTGGGCAGCGAGAGGAGCCCGCCCCAGGGCCCCAGACGGACGCTGAACCCCACCCCCGCCCGCACGGCCCCCGCAGCCGCCAGCGCCGTGAGATGGGCCAGGCCGGCGCGGAGCTCCGCCCCGGCCGGCGCCTCCGAGGTCAGCCCGCCCAGCAGCCGTTGCGCCCATGGCCCCGCCAAGGGGTGGAACAGAACGGTCCGCACCGCCTCCCGGTCCGCGCGTTCGGCGGCTTCGAGGAGGGCCCAGTCCGCGCGGAGGCGGTCCAGCAGCGCTGGTGGGCACACGGCGGCCGGGGCGGCCTCCGCGGCGTCGAGCACGGCCCGGAGGAGGACGAGGCGGCGGGTGTCCTGGTCGCGGACGAGCAGGCCGAGGGATGCGGCGTCGCCCTCGGTGCGGCCGAGTTCGCGCAGGACGTGGTCGGGGACGACAGCACTCATGGGGGGTCTCCAGCTGTTGCGTCGGCGAGCCGCTCCGCGATGTGGCGGATCAGGCGTTCGAGGTCGGCGCAGTAGACGGAGGGGTTGTGGAAGCCGTTGTCTGCGCGGTAGCGGTGTGCGTAGTGGCCGCCCCCGCACACGGTCAGCAGCGGGCAGGCGCGGCAGGCGGCGGCGAGCGCGCCGGCCCCCGCCTGGCGGGCGGCCACGCCGGGGTGGCGCAGCGCCTCGTCGAAGGTGTGGTGGAAGACGTCGAGGCCGGTGGCGGCCGCGCCGTCGTACGCGGACTTGAGCGAGTCGACCTGCTCGATGGAGCCGTCGGTCTCGATCACGACCGCGTTGAGCGGGTCCAGGCCGAGCGATTCGGTCGCGGCGGGCAGCCCGAGGAGCAGCGCGACGCACTCCTCGAACAGCCGGACGCGGGTCTCCCGCCGGGGCGCCCCCCACCAGCGGTCGAAGACCGTGCACAGCCAGTCGCCGTACGGGGTGGGGCGCCCGGGCCCGGCAGCGGGGGAAAGGCCCGGCGGCGGGCTGGACCAGTTGCCGTGCGGCAGCAGGAGGTCCAGGGCCGGAGGGCGCAGGGCGAGCAGTGACTCGTACATCTCGACCGGGTCGGTGCGCGGGTCGACCACCGTGAGGATGCCCGCGTACGCCTCCGGGTGGTGGTCGGCCAGGAGCCGGGCGCCCCGGGAGGCGGCGGGCCAGGAGGGTCGGCCCGCGTGGTCGGTGCGCAGGGTGTTGTGGGCGGCGAGTCCGCCGTCCAGGCTGATGCCGACGCGGATGCCGTGCCGGGCGAGGGTGGCGATGCCGGCGTCCGTGAGCAGCGTGGCGTTGGTCTGCACGGTGGTGCGTACGGAGCAGCCGGCCGGCACCCGCTCGCGTACCGCGTCGGCGAGGGCCGCCAGCCGGTCCGGCCCGGCGAGCAGGGGTTCGCCGCCGTGCAGGACGAGGGCGACGCTGCCGAGCCCGTGGGCAGCGGCGTGCTCGGCGATCCGGGCGGCGGTCCGGTCGAGGACGGCGGGCGACGCGGCGGACGGGCGGTCGCGCCAGGTGTGGTCCGGGCCCTCGTACAGGTAGCAGTAGCGGCAGGCGAGGTTGCAGCGGCCGTGCGCCTTCAGGATGAACTGCCCGAAGGGCACCGGATGCGCGCGGCTGCGCGCACGGGCATCACCTCGCGGAGCCGGCCCCGCGGGCCGCTCCCCCCGCGGCGTCGTCCGTCCAGCCATGCGAGCACCCCCGTGCTGTACGCCGGCCGGGATGGCCCCGCTGCCGGCCCGGGGTGAGTGTCCCCGGCGCACGGCGGACGCAGGCCCGGCCCGGGCCATGATGTCCTGATCGGGCACACCCCCGGCCGAAACCGTGCGGTACGACGCTCAGAAGGCGTTGGTGAACCCCCACAGCATCTCCTTCGGCTGCTCCGCCCGCCCCCGCAGATCCGCCACCACCTCGGCCAGCACCGGGTGGTCCATCGTCCGCAGGGCCGCCAGGTCCAGGCCCAGCAGGTCCGGCAGTTCACCGGTGCCGGCCGCACCCGCCCCGGCCACGCCCGTCCCGCCGTTCCGTGTCGACTCGTTCATCACGCCTCCCCGTACCGCAGCACCGGGCCGGCCGGTGACCCGCTCGCCGTCGAGCGCGTCCCGCCGGTCCCGCATCCCTGATCCGATCTGTCGCCTGCCGCCCCGCGCGGGCGCCGGAGCCCGGCCTCGCTCGCCGTCGAGCGCGCCGCTCACCGCTCCAGCTCCGCCAGCCGCTCGGCGGTCGCCTCGCCCGCCGCGCCGCCGGTGTCCGGCAGTTTGCGCCACTCCTGGCGGGCCGCCCGGTACGCGTCGCGCGCGGCCCGGGGGCGTCCCGCCCTCTCGTACGTCATACCCCGCCAGTGGTTGGCTGTAGCAGCCAACTCCACCGCTTCCTGGAGATGTTGTGGACTCTC
>NZ_JAAGNI010000405.1 GCF_010550605.1 Streptomyces sp. SID9727 | reverse complement strand
CCGCGCCGCCGCTCACAGCGCCCTCCCGTATCCGGGCGGCGGGGCGCCCTCCACCGGCCGGGTCCGCGCGGTGGACAGCAGCTGGAGCCCGAGGCGGAGCCGGCGCCGCGCCTCGTCCTCGGTGACGCCGAGGTCCGCCGCGGTCTGCCGGTAGTCGCGGCGCTGTACGTACGCCAGCTCCAGGGCGGCCCGCAGCGGTGCGGGCATGGAGGAGACGATGTAATCCGCCCGGGCCGCGGCGGTGGCCCGGCGCACCCGCTCGTCCAGGGCGTCCGGGCCGCCGGGGCCGTCGTCGTCCGCAGCGTCGCGCAGCCGCCGCACGGACTCGCGGTGCGTGAGGAAGGCCAGCCAGGCCCGCATGGAGCCCTGCTTCGGGTCGTACATGTCCGGGTTCTCCCAGACGTAGCCGAAGACCTCGCGCGTGACCACGTCGGCGGCGTCCTCGTCGTCCAGCACCCGGTTGGCCTGACTGTGGACGAGGGCGGCGAACCGGTCGTACATCTCGCCGAGGGCGGCTGCCTCGCCGCGCGACAGCCGCTGCTGCATCCTGCGGTCCCAGCGGGGTGGTGCGTTTTCGGCCATCTGCCCCCCAGTCCTCCGCCGTCGGACCTGTGCGTCCCTGTCCCACTCGTCCTGTCCGAATGTAGTCGGCCGTCCCGGGAGAGCACGCCCCTTTGCGACAAGTACGTCCCCGGGGGTGCCCCGGAACACGCCGTCATTGCGAGACGGGTGTTTCGCGAGGGACGTACGGGGGCAGCCGCCAAGGGAGGAACGCAAACTTCCGGATCGCCGGGCTGCCCCGGCATCCCCGGAACGAGAGGCCCGTCGCGTGACCCTGAAAGTCTCGGAGACCGAGCGGGGCGGATGGACCGTGCTGCACATAGGCGGCGAACTGGACCTGCTCACTTCGGCCACCGTCCGCCAGTCCGTCCACGAGGTGGTGGCCGTGGGCCGCCACGACGTGGTGCTGGACCTGTCCGGCGTCCAGTTCTGCGATTCCAGCGGCGTCGGGGTGCTCATCGCCCTGCGCCGCCTGATGCGGTCCTGCGGCGGCCGCCTGCGCCTGATCCTGCCCGCCCGGGGCGCGGAGGAGGGCTCCCACGTCAACCGCGTGCTCGCCGCCCTCGGCGTGCGCCGCTTGTTCGAGGTCTACCCGGACTGGGACGCGGCCGTGGACGAGGAGGCCGAGCCGCTGACGGCCTGAACCCGGCGCCGCCGCACCGGCTCGTGCGGAGCTGTCACAGGGCTGAGCCGGGTAAGTGACACGTGACGCCTGCGGGCGTCGTACGCTCCCCGCATGGACAGCGCAGAGTATGAGCGCAAGATCGCCTTCCGCTTCGCCGCCTTCGACCAGGACGGCAACGGATACATCGATCGCGCGGATTTCAACGCCGCCGCGGCCCGTCTGCTCACCGAGTTCGGTACGACGGCCCGCTGCGACAAGGGCCAGGCGCTCTACAACGGGGCCGAGGCGTTCTGGCAGGGCATGGCGGGCATCGCCGACGTGGACGGGGACCAGCGCGTCACCCGTGAGGAGTTCGTGGGCGGCGCGGTGAAGCGGCTGCGCGACAACCCGGAGCGGTTCGCGGAGATCGCCCGCCCGTTCCTGCGCGCGGCGCTCGCGGTGGCGGCGGGGCCGTCCGGTGACGGCCGGGCGCCGGTGCCGGCCGTGGAGCGGGCCCTGAGGGTTCTCGGCGCGAGCCCGGAGGCGGCGGCGTTCGCCGCGCAGAGCCTGGACACGGACCGGGACGGCGGCGTCGTCGAGGAGGACGCGGTGGCCGCGCTGGCGGTCTACGTCACGGTGATCGAACCGGACTAGGAGCAGAGGCCCAGGGGCGCCGAGCCCCTGGGCGTGACGCAGTGCGACCGTGCGTCACGCGGGCCGGGTCGTGTCCTGTGCGTGATTCGTCACGGCGTGGAGTCGGTGCCCGCCTCGGGTACGCTCCGTGGGATGCGAGTGGTTCTGGAACCCGGCGGTCCGGACGCGGCCTGGGCGGCGCGTCGGGTCCGCATGAGGTGCTGTTCGACTCCCCGCAATGTGCGTCGCACAGTATGCACCACGGGTACTCCTTCGCGCTGGAATATGCCCGAAGCGCTTGTTGCGGTGACTGTACGTCAACCATGCTGTCGTGCAAGGGAATCACGTTCCGTGACCCTGTGGAGGCGCGAGGCGATGTGTCCGCCGGTTCGGATGGTGTGAGCGGTGCAGGTGCTTCAGGTTCAGTTGGAGGTCGGGCCCGACCCCGCGGAGGTCGGACGGGCCCGCAGATGGGCGCGCTCACGGCTCGCCGGTTCCGGCGTGGGAGACGACGAGCCGCTGGCCGAGACTCTCATCCTGCTCATCTCGGAGCTGGTCACCAACGCGGTCGTGCACACCGGCTGTCCGGCCGTGCTGCGCATGCTCTTCGGCCCGGCGGGCTCCCCGGGCGGTGCCGGGACCGTGCGCGTCGAGGTGGCCGACGCCAGCTGCCGCCCCCCGCAGCAACGGCACGCGCGGGGTGAGGACACCGGCGGCCGGGGCCTGGAGCTGGTCGACGGCCTCGCCGACCGCTGGGGCTGGCAGCCGGAGGGCACGGGCAAGCGGATCTGGTGCGAGGTGGACCGCGGCGTCCCGCTGATCCAGGTCCAGCTCCAGCCCGGGTCCCACGGGGCCGTCCCGGGCGCCGAGCCCGCGGTCTCCTAGGACACCCCCTGGGCCCGGTTCCCCGCCGTCGAGCGGAACGTGCGGCGGTACACCGTCGGCGAGACGCCCAGCGCCGCCTGGAGGTGCTGCCGCAGTGACGTGGAGGTGCCGAAACCGGCGTCCCGGGCGACCTGGTCGACGGACAGGTCCGTGGACTCCAGGAGCCGGCGCGCCAGCTCCACGCGCTGCCGGGTGAGCCACTGCACGGGGCTGACGCCGACCTCCTCGCGGAACCGCCGGGTGAACGTCCGTACGCTCATCGACTCCTGCTGGGCCATGTCCCGCAGCAGGATCGGCCGCTCCAGCCGGGCCAGCGCCCAGGCCCGCGCGGTCGTCGTCGTGGCGAACTGGGTGTCCGGCACGGGCCGCTGGATGTACTGCGCCTGGCCCCCGTCCCGGTGCGGCGGTACGACCGTGCGCCGGGCGACGTCGTTGGCGACCGCGGTCCCGTGGTCGCGCCGCACCATGTGCAGGCAGAGGTCGATCCCGGCGGCGACCCCGGCGGAGGTCAGCACGTCCCCGTCGTCGATGAACAGGACGTCCGGGTCGACCCGGACGCCGGGGAAGAGCCGCTGGAAGTGGTCGGCGGAGGCCCAGTGCGTGGTGGCGGGACGCCCGTCCAGATACCCGGCTGCGGCCAGGACGTAGCTGCCGGTGCAGATGGACACCATCCGGGTGCCCGGCCGGATGTACGCGAAAGCGGCGGCCAGTTCGTCGGTCAGCCGGCCCTCGGTGTGGACGGGCCCCAGCTCGTAACTGGCCGGGACGACGACCGTGTCCGCCGTGGCGAGCGCCTCGGGCCCGTGCCCGACCATGATCGAGAAGTCCGCGTCGGTGTGGACCGGCCCCGGCGGCCGGACCGAGCAGGTGACGACGTCGTACAGCTTCCGCCCCCGGCCCTGTTGCTCCACGGGGCGCGCGAGCCCGAAGATCCTCTGGGGGATGCCCAGTTCGAAGGGGAGCAGCCCGTCGAGGGCGAGGACGACGACCCGGTGCGGCACAGCGGACTCCCTTCGGCCGGCCGGGGCCGGTGAAAAGCCCCTAGCTGGTATAGACCATAAGCTGATACATGTCTCCGGTGTGAAGGAAAAGTCAGCAGACTCCGTGCGCATTCCCGCCGCGGACCCCCAGGCCGCCCCCGGCGGCCCGTCCCCTCTCCCGCCCCTGCCGCCCGTGTTCGAGGAGCCCGGCAGGCAGCTCTGGAACCGGCACTTCAGGCTGTTCTTCGTCGCCCGCACCGCCGCCGTCTTCGGTGACGGCATGATCCCCGTCGCCCTCACCGCGGGGCTCCTCGGCGCCGGCCGCCCGGCCTCCTCGGTCGGTTACGCGCTGGCCTGCTGGATGGGCCCGCTCGCCGTCTTCGTCCTCTTCGGCGGCGTCCTCGCGGACCGGTTCACACCGCGCCGCATGATGATCATCGCCGACGCGCTGCGCCTGGTCGGCGCCTCCGTGCTCGCGGTGTCCTTCGCGACCGGCAACCCGCCGCTGTGGGCGGTGTACGCGCTCAGCTCGGTGGCCGGCGTCGGCGCGGCCCTGTTCCAGCCGGGCGTCGCCTCCACCGTGCCGCGCGTCGCCCCGGACGTGCAGCGGGCCAACGCCGTGCTGCGTGTCTCCGAGGCGCTGATGACCATGGCGGGCCCCGCCTTCGCGGGCGCCCTCGTCGGCCTGGCGAGCGCCGGCGCGGTCTACGCGGCCAACGCCTCCACCTTCCTGGTCTCCGGGGCGTGCCTCTTCCTGCTCCGGCTGGCCCCGGCCCCCTCGGACGAGGCGCCGCGCGGCTCGTTCCTCGCCGAACTGGTGGACGGCTGGCGCGAGTTCACGGCGCGCAGCTGGCTCTGGGGGGTGATCGCCGTCTGGACCGTGTACGGCTTCGCCGTGCTCGGCCCGATGCTCCCGCTCACCGCCGTCCGCGTCACCGAGGCGCACGGCTCGGGGACGTACGGCGCGATGATGGCGGTGAACGGCGCGGGCAGCGTCGTCGGCGGCCTGCTCGCCCTGCGCCTGCGCCCCCGCCGCCCGCTCGCGGCGGGCGCCGTCGCGCTGACCGGCGTGTGCGTGAACCTCGTGGCGCTGGGTCTCGGCCTCTCCGTACCGGCCCTGGGCGCGGGGCAGTTCGTGGCGGGCGCGGCATCTGCGTTCTGGCTGGTCATGTGGTCGACCACGGTCCAGACCCACGTACCGCCCGAGTCCCTGAACCGCCTGCACGCCTACGACGTCGCCGGCTCGCTCCTGATGGTGGCGGCGGGCCGCGCGCTGGCGGGGCCGCTCGCGGACGAACTGGGCGCCCCGGAGGTGCTGTTCGCCGGAGCGGTGGTCAACATCCTGGCGGTGGGCGTGCTGCTCGCGGCCCGCCCGATCCGCTGCCTGGAACGGATCGGCTGACCCGGCCGCGAGCGCGCGCTACTTGGTGCGCGCCCGCTCCTCGGACTGCTGCATCTCGATGACGCGGAGGACGTGTGCGCTGGTCTGCCGGCGCACACTGCCGGCGACGAGGAGCCCCGTACCGGCCACCGCGAGCGGCGCCGAGATGCCGAGCAGGGTCAGCTGCTCGGGCATGGTGGTCTCCAGCTTGCAGATGGACGAGGCGCGGAAGCAGTACATCCTGTCCTCCGTGTCCCAGATCAGGAAGCCGACCCGGACCCACAGGGCGCAGGTGATGAGCAGCAGCAGGACACCCCACCCCTGCATCAGCGAAGACCCGCGGTCGAAGTGCTGTCGTTCGGCCCACTGCATGAAGTTCCCCCGGGGACGTGGACGGAGCGGCGCGCGCGGATGCGGCCGCCGGGCGTCGCAGATCGTACGCGTATGCGGATGACGCGGGAGCGGTGGCCCGATCCTTGCGAACCATGTCCCTCGGGCCACTCGTGAGGGCCCGGGCCGCGACCGGATGCTGAGCGGGTGAATCCGACAACCGAGAGCGCCGCCCCCGTCGCCCCGCAGCCGAACCCGCGGACCGGGCGCAGCCGTTGGCGCGTCCACCGCGCCTGGATCGTCGCCGCCGTCACCTTCGTGACGATCATCGGCGGCGCCGCCGTCAACGCCCTGCCCGGGCTGCTCTTCGACCCGCTCCAGGACGACTTCGGCTGGTCGCGCGGGGAGATCGGGTTCGCCGTCTCCATCGACATGGCGCTGTACGGGGTGACCGCGCCGTTCGCCGCCGCGCTGATGGACCGGTTCGGCATCCGCCGGGTGGTGGCCGTGGCGCTGAGCGCGATCGCGGCCGGGGCGCTGGCGAGCGTGTGGATGACGGCCGCCTGGCAGCTGATGCTCTACTGGGGCGTCCTCGTCGGGCTCGGCACGGGCTCGATGGCGCTCGCGTTCTCCGCGACGGTCACCCACCGCTGGTTCACCACCCGGCGCGGCCTGGTGACCGGTGTCCTCACCGCCGCCGGCGCCTCCGGCCAGCTGGTCTTCCTGCCGCTCTGCGCGTGGATCGTGGACCGGCACGGCTGGCGCCCGGCATCGGTGACCGTGGCGCTGGCGGCCCTGGTCGTCGTCCCGTTCGTGTGGCTCCTGATGCGGGACCACCCGGCGGACGTGGGGCTCGCCCCGTACGGCGGGGCGTACACCGAGAAGCCGGCGCCCGTGCGCGGGGCGGCGGGCCGGGCCCTCCGGATCCTGTTCGACGCGGCGCGCTCGGGCCCGTTCTGGCTGCTGGCCGGGTCCTTCGCGATCTGCGGCGCCTCCACCAACGGCCTGATCCGTACGCACTTCGTGCCCTCGGCGCACGACCACCACATGCCGATCACCGCCGCCGCGTCGCTCCTCGCGGTCATCGGGATCTTCGACATCATCGGCACGGTCTTCTCCGGCTGGCTCACCGACCGCTTCGACGCGCGCCGGCTGCTGGCGGTGTACTACGCGCTGCGCGGCGTCTCGCTGCTGTTCCTGCCGCTCCTGATGCAGGCCACCGTGGAGCCGCCGATGGTCTTCTTCATCGTGTTCTACGGCCTCGACTGGGTCGCCACGGTCCCGCCGACCCTGGCCCTGTGCCGGGAGCAGTACGGGGAGGACAGCCCGATCGTCTTCGGCTGGGTCCTCGCCTCCCACCAGGTGGGCGCCGCGCTGGTCGCCTTCCTCGGCGGGGTGGCGCGCGACCACTTCGGTTCGTACGACGTCGTGTGGATCGCGGCGGGGGCGCTGTGCGCGGTGGCGGCGCTGATGGCCCTGGTGATCCGGCGGGTACGGGGACCCGAGGGGGCGGCGCTGGTGGCGTAGGGCGAGAATGCGGCGTGGGAGGGGGTTTCCATGTCGAGCGGAACCGCGTGGGACACGAGCAGGCCGTGGGCGGACCGGCGGCCGGCCGAGGCGCCGGACGGGCCGCCGCCCGTGTGGTCGGGGCGGTCGATCGTGGCGGGGGCGGGAGCGCTGCTCGTGGGGGCGTTCCTCGCCCTGGAGGTCTACGGCATGGTGGGCACCACCGTCGAGTCGCCCGCCCCGCCCGAGGGGCCCGGCGGGGCCCTGCTCGTCGTGCCGTTCATGGGCTGCGTGGGCGGCCCGGCCGCGCTGTGGGCAAGCCTCGCGGTCGTCCTGCCACTGGTGTGGGCGGCCCGCCGGCTGAGCGGGCGCGTGACCGGGCGGGACGTCTGGTGGTGGGTGCCGGCCGTAGCGGCGGTGGCGGCGGTCGCGGTCACCGCCGTCGTCGGGATCTGGACCGCCGGGGCCGGCCCCCTGGCCCTCACCTGGCTGACCAGTGCCGTGCTGCTCACCGGTGCCGCCCTGATCGCCCGGGACTCGGCGCTGCACGGCCGCCGGCTCCTGCGGACCCTCGGGTACGGCGGGCTGGCGGCGGTGGCCGTGTTCCTCGTGGGCGTCGGGGTGTTCGGGGCCGGGCTGGCCACCGAGTACAGCCCCCCGAAGGTGACCGCCGCGCAGCTCGCCGGGACCTGGAGCGACGGGCACGGCGGCACGCTGCGGCTGTCCGCCGACGGTACCGCCCGTGCCGTGAACCTGAAGGACCACGAGGCCGCCTACGAGGGCCACGCCGACGGGGCCCGCACCGAGTACCGCTGCACCGGCACGGGTACCTGGACCTACGAGGGGGACGACTCCGCGTCCACCTGGGACCAGCGGGCGCGCCTGGAGCTGGAGGACTGCGAGCTCGGGGAGCCCGACGGCTGGCGGATCGGCGGCACGCCCGAGGGCCTGAAGCTGAACGCCCAGTACGGCGACCTCGACGACCCCCACTGGTACACCCTCACCCGCTGACCTCAACGCCCCTTGCGGGCCACCCGCTTCGCGATCCGCTCCGCGTCCCGGGCCAGTTCGCGGAGCATGCCGCTGATGGGGTTGGTGAAGCCGGTGAAGTAGAGGCCGGGGGCCTGCTCGGGGGTGCGGGGGCCGTGGACCACCGGGCGGCCCCGGGCGTCCAGCACGCCGAGGTGGCCGACCAGGGGTTCGAGGGCGCGGCGGTAGCCGGTCGCGGCGATCACGGCGTCCGGGGTGGCCCGGGTGCCGTCCGCGAGGACCACCGCGTCCTGGTCGAACGACTCGACGGCCGCCACGGGTTCGACCCGGCCGCGCTTCACCGCGTCGATCAGGCCGACGTCCTGGACCGGGATCGCGCCCTCCTTGACGCGGGAGTACAGGCCCGTGCCGGGGCGGGGCAGCCCGTGCTCCGACAGGTCCGGCACGGCGGCGCGCGCCATCAGGCGGCCGGCCCGGTCCACCAGGGCGACGGGCAGCCGGCGGACCAGGATGCCGGTCGCCTGCGCGGGCCAGCCCGCCGTGGAGCGGCGCACGATGTGCGGGACGGTGCGCACCGCGAGCCGGACGTGTGCGGCGCCGCCCTCCACGAGGTCCACGGCGATCTCCGCGCCCGTGTTGCCGACGCCGACGACCAGGACGTTCCTGCCCGCGTACGGGGCCGGGGAGCGGTAGTCCGAGGCGTGCAGGAGGTCCCCGGTGAACGTCTCGCGGCCGGGCCAGTCCGGCAGGCGCGGGGTGTGGTTGAAGCCGGTGGCGACGACGACGGCGCGCCCGGTCAGCTCGCGGCCCCCGCTCGCGCTCAGCCGCCAGCCGGTGCCGTCCGCCGCCCGGTCGATCCGGGAGACCTCGACGCCGGTGATCACTTCCAGCTCGTGGTGCTCGGCGTACTTCTCCAGGTACCGCACGACGTTGTCGCGGGCGACCCAGCGGCCGAACCTCCTGGGCATCGGCAGCCCGGGCAGTGCGGACCAGCGCCGGGTGGTGTGCAGGTGCAGCCGGTCGTAGTGGCCGCGCCAGGAGGCGCCGACGGCCCCGGACTTCTCCAGCACGACCGCCCGGACGCCCCGCGCGCGCAGGGCGGCCGCCGCGGCCAGTCCGCCGGGGCCGCCGCCGATGACGTAGACGGGGCGGTCCTCGGTGAGGTCGGTGGGGGCCGGGGAAGTGCTACCGGCGGTAGGTGCGCTGTCGGGCATGCTTCGGAGCGTAATCGCGTGACTCCTTGATGGGTCTCGGTCAAGACCGGAATCGATTGCGAATTGATCACGCCCGTACGCCTGTGCGGAGCGCGGTACCCGCGCGCCGGCCGGAACACCCCCGGTGGCAGGCTGTCGGTGCCCGATCCGTACGGCCGTGAGGGAAGCGATCCGTTGAACACCGGCAGCTACTACGAGCGCATCGACGCCCACCGCTACAAGCCGACCGCCCACGCGAGCGGCGCGTGGAGCACGGACGAGGTGCACTTCAGCCCGTTCGGCGGGCTCCTCGTCCACGCCGTCGAGCGCCATCTGGCGGAACGGCCCGGCGAGCGGCTGCTGTTGTCCCGGATCAGCTTCGACATCCTCGGCCGGCTCGCCCTGGACGAGTGCGAGATCCGGGTGGAGACCGTCCGCCCCGGCCGCACCATCGAGCTGGTGGAGGCCGTCGCGCTCATCGCGGACCGTCCGGTCGTACGGGCCAGGGCCTGGTCGCTCGCCCCCGTGGACACGACCGGGGTCGCCGACGGCGAGGGCGCCCGGCTCACCCCGCCCGAGGCGCTCGCCCCCTGGCCGATGGCCGACCTCTGGCCCGGCGGCTACGTCGCCTCGCTCGACGTGCGCCCGCTCGCCCCGCCGCTGCCCGGCCGCACCACCGCCTGGATCTCCACCCCGCTCGACCTGGTCGCGGGGGAGGAGACCGGGCCGCTGGCCTCGTACGTGGCGCTCGTCGACACCGCCAACGGCATCGCCGTGCGGGAGCGGCCCACCGAGTGGATGTTCCCCAACGTGGACCTGACGATCCATCTGCACCGCCAGCCCGAGGGCCGCTGGACCGGCCTCGACACCACGGTCGTCTTCGGCCCCACCGGGCAGGGGCTCACCAGCACGGTCCTGCACGACGTCAACGGACCGGTGGGCCGGGCGGAACAGATCCTCACCGTCCGCCCGCTCTGACCGGCCTCAGCGCTTCGCGCGGCGCTCCCGCAGGCCCGGGCGGCGGATGCGGACGCCGCCCGCGCCGCAGGAGCCGGTGATCCTCAGCAGGGGCGCGCCCGGGGCCCGCTCGCCCCTGGCCTTCGACTTCAGGCCCCCGAAGGCCAGGTCCAGCGCGTCGGTGTCCACGCCCCAGCCGTCGGGCACCACGATGCGGACCCCGCCCATCTGCGCGTCCACTTCCAGCTCGACCACGGACACCCGGCACTCGGCGCCGCTGAAGTCGAGGAGGGCGCCGCCGAGGCCGCCCGAGACGACGATGCGCGCGGGGACCTTCCAGCCGCCGGTCCGCCGCACCTTGTGCATGCCGCCCCGCACCGTCAGCGGCTCGCCCGCCTCCCGCACGGACGGGCCGCCCAAGTCCTCGGTGATCGGCGTGAGTTCGCCGTAGGTCTTGGCCGTGAGGGCCAGGTTGAGCCGTTCGTCCAGCTCGTCCATGTCGATCCGCCCCTCCGCCGCCGCCTCCCGCAGCTGCTCGACCACCGCCTCGCGGTCGGCGTCGGACGCGCGCATGCGGGCGGTGGAACGGGCGGGCTCGGCAGTCATGAACCTGATGATACGGAGACGGGTGCGTCCTAGCCCCGCTGCCGCCTCGTACGCTCCAGCCAGGGGCCGAACTCGCTCTCCAGGACCAGCCGTCCGAGCTTCCGGTACTCCGCCAGCACCGCGCCGACCAACTGCTCCGTGTCCAGCGGGCGGCCCGACTCCGCCGCCTGATACGCGGCGGTCACCGCGCACGCCCGGATCGAGCCGCCGGTCAGCTCGAACCTGTCCGCGCACGTCCGCAGGTCGAGGTCCGGGGCGCGCGGGATCTCCGTACCCAGGCAGCGTTCCCACAGCGCGAGGCGTTGCTGCGCGTCCGGTACCGGGAACTCGGCGACCACGTCCAGGCGGCGGGTGAACGCCTCGTCCAGGTTGGCCCGCAGATTCGTCGTGAGCACGGCGATGCCGTCGAAGGACTCGACGCGCTGGAGGAGGTACGCCGACTCCACGTTCGCGTGCCGGTCCTGGGCGTCCTTGACCTGCGAGCGCTTCCCGAAGACGGCGTCCGCCTCGTCGAACAGCAGCACCGCGTTGACCTCGGAGGCCTCCACGAAGATCCGTTCCAGGTTCTTCTCGGTCTCCCCGACGTACTTGTCGACCACGGACGACAGGTCGACCACGTACAGCTCCATGCCCAGGTCCGCCGCCACGACCTCGGCCGACATGGTCTTGCCCGTTCCGGACTCCCCGGCGAACAGCGCGACGATGCCCCGCCCCCGGCCGCCGCCCGGCCGCATCCGCCACTGCCCGAGCACCTGGTCGCGGTGGCGGGCGCGCAGGGCCAGGTCGGAGAGCTGGCGGCGGGTCGCCGGGGGGAGCACGAGGTCGTCCCAGCCGACGGCCGGCTCGATGCGCCGGGCCAGCCGGGCGAGCCCGGCACCGTTCTGCGCCCGGAC
>NZ_JAAGNI010000389.1 GCF_010550605.1 Streptomyces sp. SID9727 | reverse complement strand
CACCGTCGCCAGGTCGCCCGCGCGGTCCCGGCGGGCCCGCGCCAGGGCCGCCGGGGTGAGCACGGGCTGCGGCACCACGATCCCGCAGCCGGCGCAGACCGGGCCCGACCACGGTTCGCTGTCCAGGTCGTGCCGCCAGGTGATCGTGGTCCTGCCGCACACCGGGCAGCCGGTGCCGGGCTCCGCCTCCAGGGCCGAGATCAGCCGGGCCAGCACCTCGGCGAGCGGGGCCGAGGGGTGGACCGCCGGGTCGTCGCAGCGCGCGACGCCGTTGCCGCCCCAGGTGCGCCGGTGCCAGTCGTCGAAGGCGCCGGGCCGGCGCAGCCCCCGGTGCTTCTCCCGCCTGCGGCGCTCCGCGAACCCCGCCTCGTAACCGAGCCAGACCGTGCGGGCCCGCTCCAGCTCGTCCAGTGCCCGCACCAGCCGCACCGGGTCCGGGGCCCGGTCCTCGGGGGCTATGCCGTGCCGCGCGCACAAATGGTCCCAGGTCGCCCGGTGCCCGTAAGGGGCGAAGCGCTCCAGGCACTTGCGCAGCGAGTACCGCCGCAGTGCCAGGTCGCTTCTCGGGTCGCGGACCTGTCTCGCCAGACTCCGGAAACCGGCCATTGAGCCGCCACCTCCGTCGCTCGTACTCCGTCGCCCGTACTTCGGCGTCAGGGGATGGACGTACGACTGCCCGGATCGGCTCCATCCAAGGGTCGAAGCGTCCGAAAGATGAGACGCCGCACAGAATCCGGCGGCATGTGGTGATTTCGAAAAGGTGACCGATGTTCATCTTACCGGCCGGTCATACCGCCGGTAACCTGCCGCGCATCGGCCTCTCGGAGGAGTACGCATGCCCCCACGCACCCGTATGACCGCCCGCACCGGTACCACCAGAGCCGCCGTCCTGGCCGCGGCTCTCGCCCTCGGCACGTCCCTGCTCGCCGCCGCTCCCCACGCGGGCCCCGCCGAGGCGGACCCCGTCCCCGACCACTGCCAGGGGCAGTGCGACGACATCCTGCCGCCCGGCGAGAACGGCAACGCCACCCTGGTGGAGATCCTGGGCAACAAGGCGTTCGGCACCCATCCCGCGCACAGCGACGACCAGCTCGACCGCTACGACGGCCTGGTCGCCGGGCACACCGGGCTCACCGACCAGAAGCTCACCGACTTCTTCAACGACGCCTCGTTCGGCGTGCCGAAGGACCAGGTCGAGTCCGTCACCTCGCCGCGCGACGACGTCACCATCACCCGCGACAAGACCTCCGGCGTCCCGCACATCAAGGGCACCACCCGCTACGGCACCGAGTTCGGCGCCGGGTACGCGGCCGGGCAGGACCGGCTGTGGCTGATGGACCTCTTCCGGCACATCGGGCGCGGCGAACTGACCTCGTTCGCCGGCGGGGCCCTCGCCAACCAGGGCCTGGAGCAGCAGTTCTGGCCGCAGGCCCCGTACACCGAGGCCGATCTGGAGGCCCAGGTCGAGTACATCAGGACCCATGAGGGCGCCAGGGGCGAACAGGCGATGGCGGACGCGCAGGCGTACGTCGACGGGATCAACGCCTACCGCAAGAAGTCCAAGGACGGCCGCTACTTCCCCGGCGAGTACGTCCTGACCGGCAAGATCGACGCCATCACGAACATCGGCGAGATCCAGCCGTTCAAGCTGACCGACCTGATCTCCATCGCCTCGGTCGTCGGCGGCCAGTTCGGCGGCGGGGGCGGCGGCGAGGTGCAGGCGGCGCTGTCGCTGCTCGCCGCCCAGCAGAAGTACGGCGTCGCCGAGGGCACGAAGGTCTGGGAGTCGTTCCGCCAGCGCAACGACCCCGAGGCCGTGCTCACCATCCACGACGGCACCTCCTTCCCGTACGCGAACAAGCCCGACAAGGCCGTCGGCACGGCCCTCCCGGACCCGGGCTCGGTCACCGCCGAACCCCTGATCCACGACCGCACCGGCTCGGCGGGCACCGGGGTGAAGGCCCCCGTCAAGGCGCCGGCCACGCTCAGGAAGGCGCAGGGCATCTTCGACGACGGCGTCATCCCGGAGGGCTCGCTGCCCGGGTCCGGCTCCGGCGCCCAGAAGCGCGGGATGTCCAACGCCCTGCTGGTGTCCGGCAAGCACACCGCGAGCGGAAACCCGGTCGCCGTGTTCGGGCCGCAGACCGGCTACTTCGCCCCGCAGCTGATGATGCTCCAGGAGATCCAGGGCCCCGGCATCAGCGCGCGCGGCGTCTCCTTCGCCGGTGTCGGCATGTACGTCCAGATGGGCCGGGGCCAGGACTACGCCTGGAGCGCCACCTCGGCCGGACAGGACATCACCGACACCTACGCCGTCGACCTGTGCGAGCCCGACGGCTCCACGCCCACCAAGAACTCGACGCACTACCTCTCCCGGGGCGCCTGCACCGCGATGGAGAAGATGGAGAAGACCAACTCCTGGAAGCCGACCGTCGCCGACTCCACCGCCAAGGGCTCGTACCGGATGCAGGTCTGGCGCACGGACTACGGGATCGTCACCCACCGCGCCACGGTGGCCGGCAAGCCCGTCGCGTACACCTCGCTCCGCAGCACGTACCGGCACGAGGCCGACTCGATCATCGGCTTCCAGATGTTCAACGACCCGGCGTACGTCACCGACGCGGCGTCCTTCCAGCGGGCGGCGAGCAACATCGACTACGCCTTCAACTGGTTCTACGCCGACTCCCGCACCGCCGCGTACTACAACAGCGGGATGAACCCGGTGCGCGCGCCCGGCGTCGACCCGGCGCTGCCCGTCCGCGCCGAGAGGCCGTACGAGTGGCAGGGCTACGACCCGGCCGCCAACACCGCCTCGTACACCGCCTTCGCCGAGCACCCGCACTCCAGCGGCCAGGACTACTACGTCTCCTGGAACAACAAGCAGGCCGAGGGGTACGCGGCGGCCGGCTTCGGACTCAGCGCGGTGCACCGGGGCGACCTGCTGGACGACCGGGTGGCGAAGCTCGTCGCCGAGGGCGGAGTGACCCGTGCCTCGCTCACCCGGGCCATGGCGGACGCGGCCCTCACCGACCTGCGCGGCGAGCAGCTGCTGCCCGAGCTGCTGAAGATCGTCCGCTCCCAGCCGGTCTCCGACCCGGACCTGAACGCGGTGGTCCAGCAGCTGGACTCCTGGCGGGCGGCGGGCGCCCAGCGCAAGGAGACGAGTCCCGGCTCGCACACCTACGGGCACGCCGACGCGGTCCGGATCATGGACGCGTGGTGGCCCCGGCTGATCGAGGCGGAGTTCCGGCCCGGCCTCGGTGACGGCCTGTACGAGGCGCTCACCGCGAACCTCGGCACCGACGAGTCCCCGGCCGCCAGCCACGGGCCGAGCGGGGCGCACAGCGGCTCGGCCTTCCAGTACGGCTGGTGGGGCTTCGCCGACAAGGACCTGCGCCAGGTGCTCGGCCAGCAGGTCAAGGGCCCGCTGGCCAAGTCGTACTGCGGAGGCGGCGACCTGAGCGCCTGCCGTACGGCGCTGCTCGCCTCGCTCAAGGCGGCGGCGGCGGTCCCGGAGGCCGAGGTCTACCCGGGCGACGACAGCTGCAAGGCCGGCGACCAGTGGTGCACGGACTCGATCATCCACCGCGCGCTGGGCGGCATCGCCCAGAAGTCCATCCACTGGCAGAACCGCCCGACGTACCAGCAGGTGGTGGAGTTCCCGAGCCACCGGTAGACCCAGCCCGTCCGGCGGTTGAGGACGGAACCGGTCGGTCGGGCGGGCCCGCGCGCACGGCGACGCGCGCGCGGGCCCGCCCGCATGCTCACCGGTACTGCAGATACCGCTTCCGCACGGCCCGGAACGCCGCGAGGTCGTCCGCCCACGCGCCGACGACCTCGTCCAGGTCCGCCCCCGCGTCGATCATCGTGCGCACCCGGGTGTTGCCGGTCAGCTTGTCGATCCAGTTGTCCGACCGCCACGCGAACCCGCTCCACGTCCGCTTCGCGGTGATCAGCAGCGCGATCCCCGTACGCACCGGATCGAAGACCTCGCGGTCCTGGACGTGCAGCTGCACCCCGCCCACGGTCTTCCCCTGGAACTTCGAGAACGTCGGCGCGAAGTACGCCTCGCGGAACGCCACCCCGGGCAGATCGAGCGCGTTGGCGGCGTCCGCCCACGTGTGGTCGATGCCCTCCGCGCCCAGCAGCTCGAACGGGCGCGTCGTGCCGCGGCCCTCGGACAGGTTCGTCCCCTCGAAGAGGCAGGTGCCGGAGTAGACGAGGGCCGTGTCGGGCGTCGGCATGTTCGGGCTCGGCGGCACCCACGGCAGGCCCGAGGCGTCGAAGAAGTCGGAGCGCGACCACCCCGACATCTTCACGATCTCCAGCTCCGCCGGGCGCTCCTTCAAGAACTCCCCGTTGAACAGCAGCGCCAGCTCGGTCACCGTCATCCCGTGGGCCTGGGAGATCTCCCGGCGCCCCACGAACGTGCCGAACGCGGGGTCCAGGACCGGCCCGAGCGCCGCCCGCCCCGACACGGGGTTCGGCCGGTCCAGCACGACGAACCTCTTGCCCGCGAGCGCCGCCGCCTCCATGCAGTCGTACAGCGTCCAGATGTACGTGTAGAAGCGGGCGCCGGCGTCCTGGATGTCGAAGACGATCGTGTCCACGCCCGACGCCGTGAAGACGTCGGCGAGCGCCTGACCGCTCTTCAGGTACGTGTCGTAGACCGGCAGTCCGGTCGCCGGGTCGTCGTAGCGGCCCTCGGAGCCGCCCGCCTGGGCGGTCCCCCGGAAGCCGTGCTCGGGGCCGAAGACCGCGGTGAGGTCCACCCGGCCGTCCGGGTGCATCACGTCCACGATGTGCCGGACGTCGGACGTGATCCCGGTCGGGTTGGTGACGACGCCGACGCGCTGCCCCTTCAGCAGGGCGTAGCCGTCCGCCGCCAGCCGGTCGAAGCCGGTGCGGACCCGCTGCCCGCCCCCGTTCCCGTGCCCGTGGCCCTTGCCGTGCGAGGCACCGGCGGCCGCCGGCCCGGCCGAGGCGGCCGTGGCCGCGAGGGCTCCCATCGCACCGCCGGCGGTCAGCAAACCACGCCTGGACAGGCTCATTCGGCTACCTCCAAGATCGCGACGAGTGTCATGGTCACGCACGCTAGCGCGCGGACGGGCCCGGGGGAACGTGTCGGACGGGGCCGCCGCGCCGGGAGTGGCCGATGAGACGGTTCCCCCTCTTCCCACACGACATACCGACTGGTTAGTCTGCCCGTGCAGTCGGCTGAGAGGTGCGAGAGCGATGAGTACGGTGCAGGGCGCGGGCGTAGTGGTCACCGGGGCCGGAGGCGGCATCGGCGCCGCCCTCGCCCGCAGATTCGCCGCCGAGGGCGCACGGGTCGTCGTCAACGACCTCGACGCGTCCCGGATCGAGGCGCTCGCCGAGGAGACCGGCGCCACCGCCGTCGCCGGGGACGCCTCCCGGATCGTGGACGCCGCCCGGGACGCCCTGGACGGCACCGTCGACGTCTACTGCGCCAACGCGGGCCTCGCCTCGCCGGGCGACCCGCTGGCCGACGAGGAGGTCTGGGCCGCGGCCTGGGACGTCAACGTGATGGCCCACGTCCGGGCGGCCCGCGCGCTGCTCCCGGACTGGCTGGAACGCGGCAGCGGCCGGTTCGTCTCCACCGCGTCCGCCGCCGGGCTGCTCACCATGATCGGCGCGGCCCCGTACAGCGTGACCAAGCACGGTGCGGTCGCCTTCGCGGAGTGGCTGTCGCTGACCTACCGGCACCGGGGCGTCAAGGTGCACGCGATCTGCCCGCAGGGCGTGCGCACGGACATGCTCACCGCCGCCGGATCGGCCGGCGAACTCGTCCTCGCCCCCGGCGCCATCGAGCCCGGGGCCGTCGCGGACGCCCTGTTCGACGCCATGGCCGAGGACCGGTTCCTGGTCCTGCCGCACCCCGAGGTCGCCGGCTACTACGAGGCCCGCGCCGCCGACACCGACCGCTGGATCCGCGGGATGAACCGCCTCCAGCGCACCTGGGAGGAGACCGGAGCATGACCGAGTCCATCTACGCGGCGAAGCCCTGGCTCCCGCTGCTCAGCGAGGCCCAGCGGGCCCCCGTCCACCCCGCCGAGACCCTGGTGCACGCCTTCCGCGCGTCGGTCGCCCGCACCCCGGACCACCCGGCCCTCGCCTACTTCGACGGCCGCCTCGGCTACCGCGAGACGGACGGGCTCTCCGACTCCGTGGCCGGCCACCTCGCCGCCCGGGGCCTGGAACGCGGCGACCGGGTCGCGATCATGCTCCAGAACTCCCCGCAGTTCGTCCTCGCGCTCCTCGGCGCCTGGAAGGCCGGCGCCACCGTCGTCCCGCTCAACCCGATGTACAAGTCCGCGGAGGTCGGGCACGTCCTCAAGGACGCCCGGGTCACCGCCCTGATCTGCTCGGACCGGGCCTGGGAGGCGTACCTCCGGGACACCGCCGCGGCCGCGCCCGGCGTCCGGATCGCGCTCACCGCCTGCGAGCTGGACCTCCAGACGGAGAACGACGAGCGGGTCCTGAACTTCGAGCGGCTGCCCGCCGCCGGGGACGCCGACGACCTGGTCGCCGTCGCCCGCCAGGGCCTCGCCGCCCCGGCCGGCCGGGAGCCCGCCGCCGCCGACACCGCGCTGATCAGCTACACCTCCGGGACGAGCGGCACCCCCAAGGGCGCCATGAACTCCCACGGCAACATCATGGTCAACGCCGAACGCCAGCGCACCGGCCACCCCGTCCCCGAGGGCGCCGCCTACTTCGCGCTGGCCCCGCTCTTCCACATCACCGGCATGGTGTGCCAGCTGGCCGCCTGCCTCACCAACGCGGGCACCCTCGTCCTCGCCTACCGCTTCCACCCCGGGGTCGTCCTCGACGCCTTCGCCGAGCACCGCCCCGCGTACACCGTCGGGCCCTCCACCGCCTTCATGGCGCTGGCCGCGACCCCCGGCGTGACGCCCGAGCACTTCGCGTCCTTCCGGGTCATCTCGTCCGGCGGCGCGCCGCTGCCGCCCGCGCTCGTGGAGAAGTTCCGGGCGGGCTTCGGCCCGTACATCCGCAACGGCTACGGGCTCACCGAGTGCACCGCCCCCTGCGCCTCCGTGCCCCCGGAGCGCGAGGCGCCCGTCGACCCGGTCTCCGGCACCCTCTCGGTCGGCGTGCCGGGCCCGGACACCGTCGTCCGCATCCTGGACGAGAACGGTGCCGAGGTGCCCTTCGGGGAGCAGGGCGAGATCGCGGTGCGCGGTCCGCAGGTCGTCTCCGGCTACTGGGGGCTGCCCGAGGCCACCGCGGCCGCCTTCCCCGACGGGGAGCTGCGCACCGGCGACATCGGCTTCATGGACCGCGAGGGCTGGCTCTACGTGGTCGACCGCAAGAAGGACATGATCAACGCCTCCGGCTTCAAGGTGTGGCCCCGCGAGGTGGAGGACGTCCTCTACACGCACCCGGCCGTCCGCGAGGCCGCCGTCGTGGGCGTGCCCGACGCCTACCGGGGGGAGACGGTCCGGGCGTACGTCAGCCTGCGTCCCGGCGCGTCCGTGGAGCCGGACGAGCTGGGGGCGTACTGCAAGGAACGGCTCGCCGCGTACAAATACCCGCGCGAGGTCGAGATCCTGGCCGAGCTGCCCAAGACGGCAAGTGGGAAGATCCTCAGGCGGGAACTGCGTTCAGCCCGCTAGAACAGACATTCGCGTACGCACGGAAGGAAGGCGGCGGCTATGGCCAAGGAGACGGACGGGAGCGGCACCCCCGTCCCCCAGCGACTGCTGGCCGCCGCCACCCGGCTCTTCGCCGAGCAGGGCTACGACCGCACCTCGGTGCAGGAGATCGTGGAGGCGGCCGGAGTCACCAAGGGGGCCCTGTACCACTACTTCGGCTCCAAGGAGGACCTGCTCCAGGAGGTGTACGCCCGGGTGCTGCGCCTCCAGCAGGAGCGGCTCGACGCCTTCGCCGACGCCGAGGCGCCGATCGAGCGGCGGCTGCGCGACGCTGCGGCCGACGTCGTCGTCACCACCATCGAGAACCTGGACGACGCCTCGATCTTCTTCCGCTCCATGCACCACCTGAGCCCGGAGAAGAACAAGCAGGTACGGGGCGAGCGGCGGCGCTACCACGAGCGCTTCCGCGCCCTGATCGAGGAGGGCCAGCGCAGCGGGGTGTTCTCCACGGCCACCCCGGCGGACCTCATCGTGGACTACCACTTCGGCTCGGTCCACCACCTGTCGACCTGGTACCGCCCGGACGGCCCCCTCACTCCGCAGGAGGTCGCCGACCACCTCGCCGACCTGCTGCTGCGGGCGCTCAGACCGTAACGGCGGCGCCCTGCCCGCCGCACAGCCGCCCGAGCAGCGCCTCCGCCGCCGGGTTGCGCGGCCGGGGCGCCCGGCCCACCAGCAGCACCGTCCGGCCCGGCTCGGGCTGCCGGATCGTCACGCACGGCAGCCCCGCGTCCTCGCCGATCCGGCGCGGCACGATCGCCACCCCGATGCCCGCCCGGACGAGGTCGACGAGGAGCCGGATCTGCGTGACGTCGCAGGTGATGCGGCGCTCCAGACCGCAGTGCGCGGCCAGCCGGCGCACCGCCGTCTCCAGGCCGGTACCCGCCCGGAAGTCCACGAACGGCTCCTCGGCGAGGTCCTTGATCAGGGTGCGCCCGGCCCTCGCGAGGGGGTGGCCGGGCGCGGTGATCAGCACCAGCTCCTCGTGCCAGGTGGCGAACGCGGTGATGCCCTCGGGCAGTTCGGCGGCGTCCGGCGCCAGATAGGCGAGGTCCAGCTCCCCGGCGCGGACCGCCGCCACCAGCTCCGGTGTCGTCGCCTCGCGCAGCGAGATCTGCACCCCGGGCCACAGCCGGTGGAACGCGGCCAGCTCGGCGGCCAGGTCGACGCAGGTCAGCGTCTGGATCGTGCCGACGCGGACCCGCCCGGTGGCCAGCCCCGTCACCGCCGCCACCGCGTCCCGGGCTGCGTCCGTCCCCGCGAGCACCGCCCGCGCGGCGGGCAGCAGCGCCCGGCCCGCCTCGGTGAGGACCACCCGGCGGCCGGTGCGGTCGAACAGCTCGGCGCCCAGTTCCCGTTCCAGGTTGCGCACGGACGTGCTCAGCGCCGACTGCACGATCAGCTCGGCGCGGGCGGCGGCGGTGAAGCTGCCGTGCGTGATCACCGCCATGAAGTGGCGGAGCTGGCGTATCTCCATGCATCTACGGTAGCGATGGCTCCCAGCGAATCCATCTGTTGGACCGCCTTCCGGGCCGGGGCCAAGCTGGATTCATGGCGCACATCCAGAGCTCCACCCGCATCCCCGCCCTGTGGACCGCGGCCTACGGCCCCCGCCGCCCCCGCACGGTCCGCCTGATGGCCCGCACCCTGCTGCGGGTACGGGCCTTCGCCCGCGAACTGGCCCTGGCCGACCACGTACCGTCCGGGGGTTACTGAAGCGCTACAGGTACTTCTTGATCTCCCGCCGGGCCAGCGAGCGCTGGTGCACCTCGTCCGGGCCGTCCGCCAGCCGCAGCGTCCGGGCCGAGGCCCACAGCTCGGCGAGCGGGAAGTCCTGGCTCACCCCGCCCGCGCCGTGCAGCTGCACCGCCTGGTCGAGGATGCCGACCACCGCGCGCGGAGTCGCGATCTTGATGGACTGGATCTCGGTGTGCGCGCCCCGGTTGCCGACGGTGTCCATCAGCCAGGCCGTCTTCAGCACCAGCAGCCGCAGCTGCTCGACGGTGACCCGGGCGTCCGCGATCCAGTTCTGCACCACGCCCTGCTGGGCGAGCGGCTTGCCGAAGGCGGTACGCGAGACCGCGCGCCGGCACATCAGCTCGATCGCGCGCTCCGCCATGCCGATGAGCCGCATGCAGTGGTGGATGCGCCCCGGGCCCAGCCGGGCCTGGGCGATGGCGAAGCCGCCGCCCTCCTCGCCGATCAGGTTCGACGCCGGGACGCGCACGTCCTCGAAGACGACCTCCGCGTGGCCGCCGTGCCAGTGGTCCTCGTAGCCGTACACCCGCATGGCGCGCTTCACCGTCAGACCGGGGGTGTCCCGGGGGACGAGGATCTGCGACTGCTGGCGGCGGATGTCCGCGCCGTCCGGGTCCGTCTTGCCCATCACGATGAAGATCTCGCAGTCCGGGTTCATCGCCCCGGAGATGTACCACTTGCGGCCGTTGATGACGTAGTCCCCGCCGTCACGGGTGATCCGGGTCTCGATGTTGGTCGCGTCCGAGGAGGCGACCTCCGGCTCCGTCATCGCGAAGGCCGACCGGATCTCCCCGGCCAGCAGCGGTTCCAGCCACCGCTTCTTCTGCTCGTCGGTGCCGAACTCGGCCAGCACCTCCATGTTCCCGGTGTCCGGCGCCGCGCAGTTCGTCGCGGTGGGCGCCAGACGCGGCGAGCGGCCCAGGATCTCCGCCAGCGGCGCGTACTGGAGGTTGCTCAGCCCGGCCCCGTGGTCCGTGCCCGGCAGGAAGAGGTTCCACAGGCCCTGCCGGCGGGCCTCCGCCTTCAGGTCCTCCACGATCCGCGGGGTCTGCCAGGGCGAGTCCAGCTCGGCGCGCTGCTCGTCCGCGACCCGCTCGGCCGGGTGGACGTGCTCGTCCATGAAGGCGAGGAGCCGGGTGCGCAGCTCCTCGGTGCGGGCGTCGAATGCGAAGTCCATGGGGGTTCAGCCTTCCTGGAGGGTGGTGAGGCCGTGCTCGATGAAGACGGGGACGAGGTCGCCGATGCGGTCGAAGCCGCCGCCGACCGTCTGGCCCAGGGTGTAGCGGTAGTGGATGCCCTCCAGGATCACGGCGAGCTTGAACCAGGCGAACGCCGTGTACCAGGAGATGGCGGAGGTGTCGCGGCCGGAGCGGGCCGCGTAGCGCTCGATCAGCTCGGCGGGGGACGGGTGGCCGGGCGCGCTGCTGGTGGTGGAGACCGGCGACTCGGGCAGCCCCAGGTCGGAGCTGTACATGACGAGCAGCCCGAGGTCGGTGAGCGGGTCGCCGAGCGTGGACATCTCCCAGTCGAGGACGGCCCTGATCTCGTCGTCGGCGCCGATCAGCGCGTTGTCCAGGCGGTAGTCGCCGTGCACCACCGTGGGCGCGGGGGAGACGGGCAGGTCGCGGCCGAGCGCCGCGTGCAGCTCGTCGATGCCGGGCAGCTCGCGGCTGCGGGAGCCGTCCAGCTGCTTGCCCCAGCGGCGCAGCTGCCGGTCCAGGAAGCCCTCGGGCCGCCCGAAGTCGCCGAGCCCGACCGCCCCGGGGTCCACGGCGTGCAGCTCGACCAGCGTGTCGACCAGGGCGAGCACGGCGGCGCGGGTGCGCTCCGGGCCGAGCGGGGCCAGCTGCTCGGCCGTGCGGTACGGGGTTCCCTCGACGTACTCCATGACGTAGAACGGCGCTCCGAGGACCGAGTCGTCCTCGCAGAGCAGGAGCGGTTCGGGCACCGGGACCGCCGTCGGGTGCAGGGCGCTGATCACCCGGTGCTCGCGCTTCATGTCGTGCGCGGTGGCCAGGACGTGCCCCAGCGGAGGCCGGCGCACGACCCACTGGCCGGTGCCGTCGGTGACGACGTACGTCAGGTTCGACCGGCCGCCCTCCACGACTCGGGCGTCCAGCGGCCCGTTCACCAGCCCCGGGCGCTCGCGGTCCAGGTGTCCGCGCAGCCGGTCGAGATCGAGACCTGGCGGGTGGACGTGGCTCATCGTGCGTACCTCCGGGGTGGGCGAATGGTCGCTCTCATGATGCCGACCAGTCGGTATGTCGTCCAGTGTGCTCCCGGAACCGGATGCGGAGTCTTTCGTGGCGGTAGAACCGGGCCTCTGGTGCTCGGTCGTATCCCTGAATAGGGTTCACGTATGGATACCGCGCTCCTCATCGACGAAGTCCGGCTGACCCCGATCCTCATCGCCGACCCGCCCCTGCTCAACACGCAGGGGGTCCACCAGCCGTACACGCCGCGGCTCGTCGTGGAGGTCGTCACCCGGGGCGGGGTCACCGGCATCGGGGAGACCTACGGCGACGGCACGTACCTGGAGCTGGCGAGGCCGCTGGCCGCCGCCCTGCCGGGCCGCCCGGTCAGCGATGTGAACGGGCTGTTCGCCCTGGCCGACGAGGTGTGCGGCGACTCACGGGCGGCCGACGAGCGGGTCGACGCGAGCGGGCTGCGCGGCGTGCAGACCGCGGACAAGCTGCGGCTCTCGGTGGTCTCCGGCTTCGAGGTGGCCTGCCTGGACGCGCTCGGCAAGGCCGTCGGGCTCCCGGTGCACGCGCTGCTCGGCGGCAAGGTCCGCGACCGGGTCGAGTACAGCGCGTACCTCTTCTACCGCTGGGCCGAGCACCCGGAGGGCGGCGAGCGCGACGACTGGGGCGCCGCCCTCGACCCGGCCGGCGTCGTCGCCCAGGCCCGCCGCTTCGCCCGCGACCACGGCTTCTCCTCCTTCAAGCTCAAGGGCGGCGTGTTCCCGCCGGACGAGGAGATCGCCGCCGTCCGCGCGCTCGCCGAGGCCTTCCCGGGGCAGCCACTGCGCCTGGACCCCAACGGCGCCTGGTCCGTGGAGACCTCGCGGTACGTCGCCGAGCAGCTGGAGGACGTCCTCGAATACCTGGAGGACCCGGCGAGCGGCACGGACGCGATGGCCGCCGTCTCGGCCGCCACCGGCGTACCGCTGGCCACCAACATGTGCGTCACGACGCTCGCCGAGGTCCCCGAGGCGTTCGCCCGGGACGCCGTCCAGGTCGTGCTGTCCGACCACCACTACTGGGGCGGGCTGCACCGCACCCGCGAGCTCGCCGCGATCTGCCGCCTGCACGGTGTCGGGCTCTCGATGCACTCCAACACCCACCTGGGGATCAGTCTCGCCGCGATGACGCACGTCGCGGCCACCGTCCCCAACCTGGACTACGCCTGCGACAGCCACTACCCCTGGCAGTCCGAGGACGTCATCACCGCCCGCCACGTCTTCGAGGACGGCCGCCTCACCGTCTCCGACGCCCCCGGCCTCGGCGTCGAACTCGACCGGGAGCGGCTCGCCGCCCTGCACCGCCGCTGGCTCGACGACGACGGCACCCTGCGCGAGCGCGACGACGCCGCCGCGATGCGCAAGGCCGATCCGGACTGGCGGACCCCCTCGATCCCGCGCTGGTGACGGCACCGGCTGAGTTGCGGGCGCGCCGTCCCACCGCGAGGGTCGGAGCATGAAGGCGATCAGCTACAGCCGATTCGGCGACGAGGGCGTCCTGGAGTACGGCGAGCGGCCCGACCCCACGGTGGGCCCCGACACCGTCCTGGTGAAGGTACGCGCCGCCGCCGTGAACCCGGTCGACCGGCAGGCCCGCGAGGGCGCCCTGGACGGCCTGCTCGACACGGTCTTCCCGGTGATCCCCGGCTGGGACGTCTCCGGCGTCGTCGTCCAGCCCGGCGTCGCGGTGGACGAGTTCGCGGTGGGCGACGAGGTCATCGGCTACGTACGCGAGGACTTCCTCGGCCGGGGGACCTTCGCCGAGTACGTGGCCGCGCCCGTGCGCACCCTCGCGCGCAAGCCCCTGCGCCTGAGCTTCGAGGAGGCGGCGGGCCTGCCCCTGGCCGGCCTCACCGCCTATCAGGTGCTCCACCGCGTCCTGCGCGTCCAGGAGGGCGAGACGGTCCTCGTCCACGCGGCGGCGGGCGGCGTCGGTTCGCTCGCCGTCCAGCTCGCCCGGCACGCCGGTTGCCGCGTCATCGGCACCGCGAGCGAGCGCAACCACGACCATCTGCGGCGGCTCGGCGCGGAGCCCGTGGAGTACGGGGACGGGCTGGCGGACCGGCTGCGGGCCCTGGCCCCCGACGGCATCGACGCCGCCTTCGACACGGTGGGCGGGGACGCCCTGCGCGCCTCCGCCGAGACCCTGGCCCCGGACGGGCGCCTGGCCTCCATCGTGGACACCGAGGTGTTCTCGTACGGCGGCCGGTACGCGTTCGTCCGGCCCGACGCCGAGGACCTCGCGCACCTCGCCGAACTGGCCGAGCAGGGCATCGTCACCGTGCACGTCGACCGGGTCTTCCCGCTGGCCGAGACGGCGGCGGCCCAGCGGCTCAACGCGGAGGGCCGGACCCGGGGCAAGATCGTCGTCAGCGTGGACTGGGACGCGCCGGAGGGGTGAGCCGGGGGCCCGGCCCTCAGAACAGCATCGCCGCCGCGAACACCGCCAGCGCCACCGTGCACGCGGCGGCCGTGATCACACCCGCCGCCTCCATGGGCTCCGGGCGGGCGCCGCCCATGGACTGCACCCGGCGGTGGGCGACCAGAAGGAACCCCAGCCAGGCCAGGGCGCTCAGGGACAGCGCGATGACCCCCGCGCTCGTCGCCCCGCCGTGCAGCGTCTGCCGCACGGCCAGCACCGCGGCCACCGTGCACGACAGGGTGGTACGCCGCCACGCCAGCCGGGTCCGCTCCGGCTGGAGCCCCGGGTCGCGCTCCCCGGCGGTCACCGGCCCTCCCAGCCGAAGAGCACCACCACCACCATCGCCACCGCCACCACGGCGACCGCGACGCTCAGCAGCGTCGGGAAACGCGAGACCGGCAGGTCCTCGCCGCGCCGCATCGCCCGCTCGCACCGCACCCAGTGGTTGACCGCCCGCAGCGCGCACAGCACGCCCGCCGCGAGCAGCGCGAGCGACAGGCCTGCCCGCACCCAGCCGGACAGCTCCGGCAGGAACTGGTCGACCGCGAAGCCGCCGCCGATCAGGGCCAGGGCGGTCCGGATCCAGGCGAGGAAGGTCCGCTCGTTGGCGAGCGAGAAGCGGTAGTCGGGCGTCTCGCCTTCGGCGCGGATGCGCTGCGGTGCGAACCACAGCCGCAGGCTCTGTACGAATTCGTTCACGCCTGGACCTTAGACCGCCCGGCAAATGGTGGCTGGCGTCGCGGGGCTGGGCACGCGCATCTGCCGCGTTGTCGTCAATCACCAACGCTCCGCGTTGCCTCGATCCTCCGCCTTGCAGCTGCACGCACCCAGCCCCGCTCCTTCATCCGCCCACCACTTGCCGGGCGGTCTTATCCGCCGCTTTTCCGTCCACTTCCGACCGGCTCAGTCGGCTTCCCGGAACGCCCGCAGCCGCCGGTAGCAGTCCAGCCCGTCCGGCACCCACAGCCAGTCGCCGAGTCGCCGCTCCAGCTCCGCGTCGTCCAGGAAGGCGTGCCAGGCGACCTCTTCCACCTGCGGGTTCACCGGAAGCTCGCACCTGACCTGGTAGACCGCCGACCACCAGGTGTGGTGGCCGCCCTCGTCCTCGTAGAGGAACGTGAACAGCGGCTCCGGGTGCGGGAGCCCCGATACGCCCAGCTCCTCCTCGGCCTCCCGCAGCGCCGCCTCGTCGTAACTCTCGCCCGCGCCGACCACCCCGCCGACGAACATGTCGTAGTGCGAGGGGAACACCAGCTTGCTCGCGGTCCTGCGGTGCACGAAGACCCGGCCCTCGGCGTCCCGCGCCTCGACGAAGACGCACCGGTGGCGCAGCCCGCGGGCGGTCGCCTCGCCGCGCGGGGCCTGCCCCACCACCACGTCGTTCTCGTCGACGATGTCCAGGATCTCGTCAGAAGGGTTCATGCCCGCCATCCAACCGCAGGCCCCGGGCGGCCCGGCACCGCCCCGCGCTCAGTGCCGCTGGAGGCTGTGCGTACCGCGCCGCACCGGGCCCTCCGGCATCGCCGGATGCAGCCCCAGCAGCACGATGCCCGTCACGATCGCCGCGAGCCCCGTGGCCTGCCAGGCCAGCGCGCCCGTGTCCGTCCGCACCCGGTCGCCCAGGAAGCCGATCCCGCAGGCGATCCCGGCCAGCGGCTGGGCCGCCGTCAGCGCGGGCAGCGACATCCGCAGCGGACCCGTCTCGAAGGCGCTCTGCACCAGCAGCAGGCCCGTCACCCCGAGCACGAGCACCGCGTACGGCTGCCAGGACGTCAGCAGGCCCGACCAGCCCGCCTCCGAGAAGCGCTCACCGCTCACCCGGGTCAGCGCGTCCTGCAAGCCGTAGAGCAGCCCGGCGGCCACCGCGAGCAGCGCCGGGGACATCCGTGACCTGCGGCGCTTGGCGAACGCGGTCAGCAGCAGCGCGAGCCCCGCCACCACCCCGACGACCAGCCAGTGCCGCAGCGGGCTCGACACCGCCTCGCCGCCCTTCGGCTCGCCCGCCACCAGGAACGCGGCGACCCCGAGGGCCAGCAGCCAGAGCCCCGCCCAGCCCTGCCGGCCGAGCCGCTGGCCGGTACGGTGCCGGGACAGGGCCATCGCGAAGAGCAGGTTCGTAGCCAGCAGCGGCTCCACGACGGAGACCTCGCCCTTGCCGAGCGCCAGCGCCCCGAGCACCATCCCGCACACCATGAGCCCGATGCCCGCCAGCCAACTGCGCACCTTCATCAGGTCGAGCAGCAGCCGGAACGTCAGGTAGTCGCGCTTGGGCGCGTGCGCGGCGGCTGCCTGCTGGAACACGAAGCCGAAGCCCAGACAGCAGGCGGCCGTCACGGCGAGCACGAGGACCAGCACCGACACTTGTCCACCCCACGTCAGGCCGGAGGAGGGTGATGTGCTTCGACGATAACCGCCCGCCCCGGCCGGTGCGGCGCGGCGCGGCCGACCGGGGCGGTGACCGGGCGGTTGACGCGGGGAGGTGCGGTGCCCAAGATCTGACGCACCAGTAACTTCGCGAGCCCCGACAAGGATGGAAACCATGGCGTACGACGCTGATGTGATCGTGATCGGGGCGGGGCTCGCCGGGCTCGTGGCCGCCGCGGAGCTGGTGGACGCGGGGCGCTCGGTCATCGTGCTCGACCAGGAGCCGGAGCAGTCGCTCGGCGGCCAGGCGCACTGGTCCTTCGGCGGCCTCTTCCTCGTGGACTCGCCCGAGCAGCGCCGGATGCGCATCAAGGACAGCCATGAGCTGGCCCTCCAGGACTGGCTGGGCACGGCCGGTTTCGACCGCGAGGAGGACCACTGGCCGCGCCAGTGGGCCGAGGCGTACGTCGACTTCGCGGCCGGTGAGAAGCGCTCCTGGCTGCACGCCCAGGGCATGCGGTTCTTCCCCGTCGTCGGCTGGGCCGAGCGCGGCGGTTACGACGCGAACGGCCACGGCAACTCCGTCCCCCGCTTCCACATCACCTGGGGCACCGGGCCCGGCGTCGTCGCCCCCTTCGAGCGCCGGGTCCGCGAGGGCGTCGCCAAGGGCCTCGTCACCTTCCGCTTCCGCCACCGGGTCACCGGCCTCGCCCGCACCGGGGGCGCCGTCGACACGGTGACCGGCGAGATCCTGGAGCCGAGCGCCGCGCCGCGCGGGACCGCGAGCAGCCGGGACGCCGACGGCTCCTTCGAGCTCCGGGCCCAGGCGGTGATCGTCACCTCCGGCGGCATCGGCGGCAACCACGACCTCGTACGCGCCCAGTGGCCGCAGCGGCTCGGCACCCCGCCGGCCAAGCTGCTCTCCGGCGTTCCCGCGCACGTCGACGGGCTGATGCTCGGCGTCGCCGAGAAGGCGGGCGCCCACCACATCAACCGCGACCGGATGTGGCACTACACCGAGGGCATCGAGAACTGGGACCCCATCTGGGACAAGCACGCCATCCGCATCCTGCCCGGCCCGTCCAGCCTCTGGCTGGACGCCACCGGCAAGCGGCTGCCCGTCCCGCTCTTCCCCGGCTTCGACACGCTGGGCACCCTCGAACACATCATGCGCACCGGCCACGACTACACCTGGTTCGTGCTCGACCAGAAGATCATCGGCAAGGAGTTCGCCCTCTCCGGCTCCGAACAGAACCCCGACCTGACCGGCAAGTCCGTCCGCGGCGTGATCGGCCGCGCCCGCGCCGACGTCCCGGGCCCCGTGAAGGCGTTCATGGACCACGGGGCGGACTTCGTCGTGGAGAAGGACCTCGGCTCCCTCGTGCGCGGCATGAACGCCCTCACCGGGGACGGCCTCATCGACGAGGACGCGCTGCGCCGCGAGATCACCGCCCGCGACCGGGAGATCGCCAACCCCTTCACCAAGGACCTCCAGATCACCGCGATACGGGGCGCCCGCAGCTACCTGGGCGACAAACTGATCCGCACGGCGACGCCCCACCGCATCCTCGACCCGAAGGCCGGGCCGCTCATCGCCGTACGGCTCAACATCCTGACCCGCAAGTCGCTCGGCGGCCTGGAGACCGACCTGTCCTCGCGCGTCCTGACCGGCGACGGCACCCCGCTCCCCGGGGTGTACGCGGCGGGGGAGGCGGCCGGCTTCGGCGGCGGCGGGGTGCACGGCTACCGCTCGCTGGAGGGCACCTTCCTGGGCGGCTGCATCTTCTCCGGCCGCGCGGCGGGCCGGGCGGCGGCGAAGGCGGTCGGCTGAGGGCGCTCGGCCGAGGGGTTCCCGGCCGCGGGCGCGTCCGTCCGGTGGGGTTCCTGGGACGGAACCGTGGGGAGACGCCCCTATCCGGGCATGGGAAGAAGATGCCAGGAGTAGCCGAACCCGTCATCAACCTCGTCCGGCGCACCACGGAGCCCGTGGCGGCGCAGACCCTGCGCTCCACGGGCGCCGCGGTCATCGCCTATGCCGTGGCGACCGCGACCCTGACCGAGCCCGCACCCCTGACCGCACCGCTGACCGCGCTGCTCGTCGTCCAGGTCACCCTCTACGCCACCGTCAACATGTCGGTCAAGCGTGTGGTGGCCGTCGTCGTCGGCGTCCTCATCGCGAGCGGCTTCAGTTCCCTGGTCGGCATTTCCTGGTGGAGCCTGGGGCTGACCATCTTCACGGCGCTGATCATCGGCAGACTGGTCCGGGTGGACGAGTTCGTCCCCGAGGTGGCGATCAGCGCCATGCTGGTCCTCGGCGTCACCTCGCAGACCGCGCGCTCCAGCATGGCGTGGGAGCGCGTGTACGAGACGCTGATCGGCGCCGGCGTGGGCCTGCTGTTCAACCTGCTGTTCGCCCCGCCCGTCTGGGTGCAGACCGCGGGCGCCTCCATCGACGGGCTGGCCCGCGAGATGGGGCAGATGTTCCGCGATCTGGGGAGCGACCTCGCCCGCCCGGTCACCGTGGCCGAGGCGGCCGAACGGCTGCACCGGGCCCGCCGACTCGACCACGACATCGTGGAGGTGGACGCCTCGCTGCGGCAGGCCGAGGAAAGCCTCATGTACAACCCGCGGGTGCGGCAGGGGCTGCTGCACCGCGTGGTGCTGCGGACGGGCCTGGACACGCTGGAGATCTGCGCCGTCGTCGTCCGGGTGCTGTCCAGGACCCTCACCGACCTCGCCAAGGACCGGGGCGACGCACCCCTCTTCCCGGCCGAGGTCGCCGCCCACACCACGGAACTGTTCGAGCAGATGGCGGGGGCCATCGAGAGCTTCTCGCTGCTCATCACGACCCCGGTCGCCGCCAGCGCCGAGGAGGCCGAGGACCGGCTCACCGAAGCGCTCGACACCAGCCGGAGGACCCGCGACCTGGTGGCGGACATGCTGCTGGCCGCCGTCCAGGAGCACCCGCGGAAGTGGCAGCTGCACGGTGCGCTGCTCGCCGAGGTGGACCGCATCCTGGACGAGCTGGACATCGAGAAGCGCGCCGAGCGCCTGGGCCAGGAGCTCGACCGCCGCTCGGCCGTGCTGCACGAACGCCATCCCCGGCTGCTCGCGTTCCGCCGCCGTCTGGGCCTGGTGAAGGGCGCGGGCCGGAGCAAGCGGGCCGGGGCCGAGGCGCGGTGAGACCCGGTCAGCCCTCCGCGCCCGCCTCGATGCGCTCGACCACCCGGAACCGCTCGGCCACGATCATCGTCTCGTCGTCCACCGTGAACTCCGGGTCGCCGAGCGCGTCGCGCATCTCCTCGCTGTGCCAGAACCGCTCGTGGCCGGCCCGCCACTCGGCGACCGAGGCGTAGCCCTCGCCCTCGTCCAGCGCGTGCTGGAGGCCGACGTCCGCCAGTCGCAGCACGCGTACCTCGGTCACCTCCAGTACGGCGATCTCCCGGCCGTCCGAGTCGATCAGGGCGGACCGCTCACCGACCGGCGGCAGCTCCTCCTGTTCGATCTCGTACTCCACGAGCAGTCCGGAGGTGGACACCTTCCGCCCGTCCAGGACCGCGGCGACCAGCTGGTCGCGCAGCGGCCCGGGGAAGGCGAGCAGGAAGGGCTTGAGCGCTTCACGGTTCGGCATGGGCGCCAGTGTGGCACCGGGCCCCTCCCCGGCGCGCGATAAATCTGACGGGACGGTGACGGCCCGCTCCCGCCCCTGGCGCGCCGGCGCCCCGGGTGCTCGAATCGTCGGGTGAACACTTCCCCGCCCGACGGCCCGGACGGCCTCGGCGCCCCCGTCGGCCGCCGCGTGGTCCTGGCCATGCTGGGCCTCGGCGCCGCCGGACTCGTCGCCGCGCCCGTGCTGCAACGCACCCTGGAATCGGGTCTGGGCGCGGTCGCGGGCAAGGACCCCACCGGGCTCACCGGGCTGCTGCCCAACGGCGGCGGCTTCCGCTACTACTCCGTCGCCTCCTCCGTACCGGCGAAGGGCGCCGCCGACTACCGGCTGACGGTGGACGGGCTGGTCGACCGCCCGGCCACGTACACGCTGGACGCGCTGCGCGGGATGCGGCAGACCCGTACCCTCCGGGACGTCCAGTGCGTCACCGGCTGGCGGGTTCCGGAGACCGCCTTCGAGGGCGTGCGGCTCTCCGCCCTGCTGGACGCGGCCGGGGTGCGGCCGGGTGCGAGGGCCGTCCGCTTCACCTGCTTCGACGGGACCTACAGCGAGAGCCTCACCCTCGCCCAGGCCCGCCGCGCCGATGTGCTCGTGGCGCTGCGGATGAACGACGAGCCGGTGTCGCACGCCCACGGCGGACCGGTACGGCTCTACGTGGCCCCGATGTACTTCTACAAGTCGGCGAAATGGCTCTCCGGGATCACCGTCACGGACTCCGTACGCCCCGGTTACTGGGAGAAGCTCGGTTATGACGTCGACGCCTGGGTCGGCCGGTCCAACGGCCGCGACGACGCCCCCACCGTCTGACCCGGCCGGCCGGGTCCACCGGTTCGCCCGCCCGGTGCGCCTGGTGCACCGGACCACCGCCGCGCTGATGCTGCTGTGCGTGGCCTCGGCCGCCTGCCTGTACGTGCCGCAGCTCGCCGGACTCGTCGGGCGCCGCCGCCTCGTGGTCACCGTGCACGAGTGGTCCGGGCTGCTCGTTCCCGTACCGCTGCTCGCGGGGCTGGCGGCGCGGTCGCTGCGGGCGGACCTGCGGCGGCTCAACCGGTTCGGGCCGCACGACCGGCAGTGGCTGCGGGCGGCACTGCGGCGCGACCGGCGGCCCGGTGCGCGGCCGGCCGGGAAGTTCAACGCCGGGCAGAAGCTCTACGCGGCGTGGATCGCCGGGGCGGTGCTGGTCATGGCCGGCACCGGACTGCTGATGTGGTTCACCGGGTTCGCCCCGCTGGTGTGGCGCACCGCCGCGACCTTCGTCCACGACTGGCTGGCCCTCGCGGCCGGCCTGGTGCTGGCCGGCCACATCGCCCTGGCATACGCCGACCCGGAGGCACGCCGCGGCATGCGCTCCGGGTCGGTGGGCCGGGAGTGGGCCCGCCGCGAGCACCCGCTGTGGGCGCCCGACCGGCGGGACCGGCTAGACGATCAGTGACAGCAGCAGGATGAAGACCAGCGAGACCACGGAGATGATGGTCTCCATCACCGACCAGGTCTTCACCGTCTGGCCCACGTTCATGCCGAAGTACTCCTTCACCAGCCAGAAACCGGCGTCGTTGACATGGCTGAAGAAGAGCGAGCCCGCGCCGACGGCGAGGACGAGCAGGGCCGCGTGCGAGGTCGACATGTCGGCCGCGAGGGGGGCGACCAGGCCGGCCGCCGAGATCGTGGCCACGGTCGCCGAGCCGGTCGCGAGCCGGATCGCGACGGCGATCAGCCAGCCGAGCAGCAGGGCGGGGATCGACCAGTCCTCGGAGAAGTCCAGGATCATCTGGCCCACGCCCGCGTCGATCAGCGTCTGCTTGAAGCCGCCGCCCGCGCCCACGATGAGCAGCACACCGGCGATCGGGGCGAGGGACTTCTCCACGGTGGTGGAGAGCCGCGCCTTGGTGAAGCCCGCCGCCCGGCCCAGCGTGAACATGCCGACGATCACGGCCGCGAGGAGCGCGATCAGCGGCGAGCCGATCACGTCGGTGACCTTCTGGAGCCCCTGCTCCGGATCGTCCACCACGATGTCCACGAGCGCCTTGATCAGCATCAGCACGACGGGCAGCAGGATCGTGGCGAGGGTGGCGCCGAAGCCGGGGCGGCGCTCCAGCTCCTCGGAGGGGCGCTGCGGGATCATCTTCTCCGGCGCCTTGATGTCCACCCAGCGGGCGGCGTAACGCGAGAAGACCGGTCCGGCCAGGATCACCGTCGGGATGGCGACGACCACACCGAGGGCCAGCGTGACGCCGAGGTTGGCGTCGAGCGCGTCGATCGCGACGAGCGGGCCGGGGTGCGGCGGGATGAGGCCGTGCATCACGGACAGGCCCGCCAGGGCCGGGATGCCGATGCGCATCAGGGAGTAGTTGCCGCGCTTGGCGACGAGCAGCACGACCGGGATCAGCAGGACGATCCCGACCTCGAAGAACAGCGGCAGACCGATGATCGACGCGATGAGGACCATCGCCCACGGCATCGCCCGCTTGCTCGTCCGCGCCAGGATCGTGTCCACGATCTGGTCGGCGCCGCCGGAGTCCGCGAGCAGCTTGCCCAGGATCGCGCCGAGCGCGATCAGGACGCCTACGCCCGCGACGGTCGAGCCGAGGCCCGCGGTGAAGCTCGCTATCGTCTTCGCCGGCGCGGCACCGGCGAACGAGCCGAGCGCCAGCGAGCCGATGGTGAGCGCGAGGAACGCGTGCATCTTGAACTTGGTGATGAGCAGGACGATGACGGCGATGCCCGCCAGGACGGCGATGCCCAACTGAGCGTTGCCTGCCGAGGTGATCGGTTCGGCGGCGTCCGCTGCCAGCATCTCGACGCTGAGACTGGTCACGGTGGTGATCCTTAGACGTCATCTCAATTGGTGAGGTGCCGTCGGATGAACGGTGCCGTTCCCAGAACGAGGGCGGCGAAGACTGCCAGCCGTTGCAGGCGGGGCTGAGCGGCGAGGTTGCTGTCCTGGATGCCGTAGGCCGCGTACCAGTTGGCGGCGAGGTCGGTCGCCACGATGACGCAGGCGAGGTCGATTCCTTGGCATTTGCCCCGGATCAGTAGCACGGCGGCGAGCGTGTCGAACAGCGCCAGCGACGACCAGTAGAGGTTGAGCCACCATGGCGCCCAGTCGTACGGGTGCAGACCATGGCGTTGAAGGTCGGTGACGTGTGCGGAAGCCCCGATGAAGAGCAGGGCGGCTGCGATGCTGCAGGCCGATATGACCGCCCAGCGCGGGGCGTGGTGCATCCATCCGATCATGCTGTGGATCGTCCCACCTGCGGGTGTCGCCCGTCAGGTTGTCAGTCTGCGGTAGCAGATGAGGGCGGCTGCGATGCCGACGAAGGCCAGGAAGTGCTCGGCCTTGCGCTCGTAACGACGGTGCAGGCGGCGGCAGCCGCCCAGCCAGGACATCGTTCGCTCGATCGTCCAGCGATGCCGGCCCAGTCTCGTGGAGGATTCGACGCCTCTTCGGGCGATGCGGTGGCGGATGCCGCGCCAGCGGAGCCAACGACGCAGGTGGTCGTAGTCGTACCCCTTGTCCGCGTGGAGCTTGGCGGGCCGTCGCCGGCGCGGGCCGCGGCGGGACCGGATCGGTGGAATGCCGCGCACCAGCGGCTCAAGCGCCTGGCTGTCGTGGAGGTTCGCGCCGGAGATCCCGACGGAGATGGGCAGACCGGTCCGCTCGGTGATCAAGTGGATCTTCGACCCCTTCTTGCCCCGATCGACAGGATTCGGACCTGTCAGCTCCCCCCTTTCAGGGCCCGCATGTTCACCGAGTCGATCGCGCAGCGCGACCAGTCCAGGCCGCCGCGCGAGCCCAGCTCATCCAGGATGACGCGGTGCAACTTGGCCCAGACTCGGGCGGCACTCCACTCGGTGAACCGCCGGTGAGCAGTCGGCCCCGACGGACCGAAGACCGGCGGCAGCTGCCGCCAGGTGCAGCCTGTCGTGGCCACGAAAACGATCGCGGCCAGCACTTCGCGATCCCCGTACCGGCGACGGCCGCCGCCCTGCGGTCGGGCCGGAGCAGGCGGGACCACCCGCTGGAACAGCTTCCACAGCTCGTCCGGCACCAAGCGC
>NZ_JAAGNI010000381.1 GCF_010550605.1 Streptomyces sp. SID9727 | reverse complement strand
ACCCGGCCGACCGGCCCACGGCGGGCGCGGTGGCCGCCGAACTCGCCCTGGAGGGCGCGGCGGCCCTGGCCGCGGGCGGCTGGCTCCCGGAAGGGCTGGCGGCGGCGGTGGCCGAGGAGGGCGTCCGGGCCGGGCGGCTCGCGGCCGCGCCCGAGAATTCCGTGTCCATGAAGAACGCGTCTGTGGAGAACCCCGTGTCCGATCAGTATCCGGTGTCCGACGAGAACCCCTCGGGCGCCCGGGGCGCGCAAGCCCCGAAGTCGTACGGGGACGTCTGGGACGCCGTCGCGCCCCGGCCGGCGCCCGAGCCCGACATACAGGACGCCGTGCCGCCGCGGCACCAGGCGACGCCGGTGCCCGAGTGGCAGCAGCCGACGGTCGCCGGGGGCGGCACGGTCCCGGACGCGTCCGCCGCCATCCCGGACACCCGCACCACGCAGCTCGGGGCGATCAGCCATCCCGGCCCGCCCGCCCAGCAGGGGCAGCCCGCACCGTGGCCGGACCAGTCCGCGTACGGGTACCCGGACCAGTCCGCGTACGGGTACCCGGACCAGTCCGCGTACGGGTACCCGCAGCAGCAGGCGCAGCCCCCGTACCAGCAGCAGACCCCCCAGCCCCTGCCCGTACCGCTGCCGCCCGCGCCCATACCGAACGTCGCGCCGCCCGCCGAGCCCCGGCGGTCCGGGCCCAGCCGGCGCGGACTGCTGTTCGGGGTGGTGGGCGGCGTGGCCGGGCTGCTGGTCGGCGGCGGAACGCTGTACGCGCTGACCTCGGGCGACGAGGACAAGCCCGGCCCGGACCCGAAGCCGGCGCCCACGTCGGGCGGGCCGAGCGTCGCGGGGCTTCCCCCGCAACCCCAGTGGGTCTACAACCACCCGGCCTCCGATCCCCTCCCCCGGACCGCCGCGGTCTGGAAGAACCGCCTGCTGGTGCTCACCGACGACAACCAGGCCAGCGCCGTCGACCTGCGGACCGGCCGCCGGGTGTGGCAGAACGCGGATGGTGCCAAGGGGCAGGCGGCACTGGCCGCCGGCGACGAGTTCTGCTTCGTGGCGACTCCGACGGAGTTCCTCTGGCTTTCGGCGAAGGACGGCAAGGCCGCCCACCGGGTCCCGTTCTCCACCGGCTTCCAGGGCGTGCCCGGCATGACGATCCGCACGCTGATCGGCTCGGAGGGGGCGACCCTCTGGTTCACCGGCTCGCACCGGACCACCGTGAAGGCCCCCGAGCCGAAGAAGGGCGAGAAGCCCGGCAAGGACCGGCAGGTCGTGAAGTCGTACCTGTTCGGCTACGACATCGTGCAGCGCAAGGAGTTGTGGCGGACCCCGGTACCCAGCGGCCGGGGCCCGATCGCGCCCGTCTTCCGGCTGATCGCGGTCCGGCCGGACGCCATCGTCGTACGGCAGGACTCCCGGACGCTCGCCCCGGCCGCCCTGAAGGCCGCGAAGAAGAAGGGCGTCTTCCGCAGCTTCGACCGTGCGACCGGAAAGGCGCAGTGGAGCCGCAGGTTCGGGAACGTCGCCCTCGACGGAGCGGCCGTCGGCGACGAGGAGGGCACCATCTACGCGGCGGACGGCCCCCATCTGCGCGCCTTCGAGACGCCCGCCGGCAAGGCGAAGTGGACGCTGAAGGGCACCCGCGGCTCCGTCTTCGGGACGTCCCTCCCCTCGGGTGACCTGCTGTACACCACGAACCGCAACCAGGAGGTGGGGGCGCTCGATCCCAAGACCGGGAAGCCCAAGTGGCGCCGGTCCACGGAGGCCGCGGGCGACAAGGCTCCCGTGCTCTCCGTCAGCGGCTCGGGCGACACCGTGCTCGCCGCCGACCCCGGCCAGGTCACCGCCTTCTCCGCGGCCGACGGCAAGCGCCTCTGGAAGTTCCAGGACATCGGCGACCAGGCCCCGGACAGCGAGACCGCCAAGGCCGGCTACCAGGTGCTGGCGTACGACAAGACGGCGGTCGTGCGGCGCGGCCGCACGGTGTACGCGTTCCCGGTCGCCTGACTGCCGCGCACCGCCTTCCGGGCGAATCCGGAAGGCGGTGGAGGGCCGCCGCGGCCGTGGCTTCTTGCATCGCCCCGTCGCACGGGTGAGCGTATGGACGCATTGCGCTCACTCATGGGGTAGTCGCACGATTCACCCCGGTTCCGGAGGTGATGTCGTGTCGTCGGGCACCCTGGTACGTTCCCTCGGCTCGGCGGCCCTGGCCGCCGTCGTCGTGGTCTCGCCGGCCACCGCCGTGGCCGCCCCCTCGCCCGGCGCGGGCGGGTCCCCCGGCACACCGGCCGGCGGGGCCGCCGGGCTGCTGACCGAGTTGCGGCTCCTCTACCAGCAGGCCGAAGAGGCCACCGAGACCTACAACGGCACGACGGCCGAGCTGAAGAAGCGGGCCGCGAAGGCGAAGAAGCTCGACGCGGCCCTCGCCACCGCGCGCCGCTCGCTGACCCGGGGGCGTGACGCCGCCGGGCAGCTGGCCCGCGAGCAGTACCAGGGCCGGTCCGAGCTCTCGGCGTACCTGCGGCTGCTGCTGATGCGCGACCCCGAGGCCGCCCTGACCCAGGGCCAGGTCATCCAGCGGCTCGCCGCCGGACGGGCGGCGGCCGTGCGGCGGCTCGGCGCGGCCGAGAAGCGGGCCGACGAGCTGGCGAAGGAGTCCCGCAAGGTGCTCGCCGAGCAGCGGGCCCTGGCCGCGCGGAAGAAGAAGGACCGCGACACCGTACGGACCCGGCTGAAACAGGTGGAGGCGAAGATCGCCACGCTCTCCGCGGACCAGCTGGCCGAGGTCAACGGGCTGGAGCGGAAGAACACCGACAAGGCCCAGAACGCCCTGGTGGCCTCCGGCGCGCTCTCCTCCTCCCGCCCGCCGACCGCCCAGGGCGGCGCGGCCGTGCGGTACGCGGTCCGCCAGATCGGCAAGCCGTACGTGTGGGGCGCGCAGGGGCCGGGTTCGTTCGACTGCTCCGGGCTCACCTCGCAGGCGTGGGCGAACGCCGGCCGCGTCATCCCGCGCACCTCGCAGGAGCAGTGGCGCCTGCTGACCAGGATCCCGATGAGCGCGCTGCGCCCGGGCGACCTGGTGGTCTACTTCCCGAAGGCGACCCATGTGGCGCTGTACATCGGCAACGGCCTGGTGGTGCAGGCGCCCCGGCCCGGCACCAGCGTGAAGGTCTCGCCCGTGGCGTCCAACCCGGTGCTGGGCGCGGTCCGGCCCGACCCGGACGGCGCCCCGCTCGCCTCGTACGAGGGCCCGGAGCTGCCCGCGGGCGCGACGGACAGTTCGGACGAGGGGTACGGGGCCTCCTCGGTCCCGGGCGCGTGACGGCCGGGACCGGGGGGCCGCGCGGTCAGGCGGCCGGGCCCGCCAGCGAGGCGAGGTAGGCGTCCGCCTTCTCCGGCTCGAAGAAGAAGTTCTCGAAGTCCGCCGGGTCGTTGAAGCCGTTGGCGAAGCGGTCCGCGACCGGCTGGAGCTGTCCGCCGGCGCCGATCAGGTTCAGCACGTGCTCCGGCGGGACGCCGAGCATGGCGTTGGTCCACTTGGTGACGTGCTGGGCGGTGTCCCAGTAGCGGTCGAAGGTGGCCTGCATCCACGCCTCGTCGAACTCGCGGTCGCCGTGCTCGACGATCGCGTCGAGGTAGGCGGCGGCGCACTTGGACGCCGAGTTGGAGCCCTGGCCGGTGATCGGGTCGTTGGCGACGACCACGTCCGCGACGCCGAGCACCAGGCCGCCGCCGGGCAGCCGGCCGACCGGCTTGCGGACGGTGGGGGCGTAGCGGCCGGCGAGGGTGCCGTTGGCGTCGGTCAGCTCGACCTTGGTGGCGCGGGCGTACTCCCAGGGGGTGAAGGCCTCCATCAGCTCCAGGGTCTTCGCCAGGTGCTCGGAGGGGTCCTTGACGCCCTGGAACGCGTCGAGCGGCCCGCCCGGGACGCCCTCCCAGAACAGGATGTCCGCGCGGCCGGACGTGGTCAGGGTCGGCATCACGAAGAGCTCGCCGACGCCCGGGACCAGATTGCACCGGACCGCGTCGAAGTCCGGGTGCTCCGGGCGCGGGCCCATGCCGTGGACGTACGCGACGGCCAGCGCGCGCTGCGGGGCGTCGAACGGCGAACGGGACGCGTCCCGGCCGAACATCGAGACCAGCTCGCCCTTGCCGGCGGCGACCAGCACCAGGTCGTAGGTGCGGGAGAAGTAGTCCAGGTCGGAGACGGCCGCGCCGTGGATGACGAGCTGTCCGCCGCGCTGGGCGAAGGTGTCCATCCAGCCGGCCATCTTGACGCGCTGGTCCACGGACTGGGCGTATCCGTCGAGCTTGCCGACCCAGTCGACGGCCCGCGAGGAGTCGGGGGCGGCGACCGAGACGCCGAGCCCCTCGATGCGGGGGGCCTGGGACTCCCAGAAGTTGAGCTGGAGGTCCCGCTCGTGCTGGAGCGCGGTGTGGAACATGCACTGCGTCGACATGACCCGCCCGGAGCGGATCTCGTCGGCGGTGCGGTTGGACATCAGGGTGACCTCGTACCCCTTGGACTGCAGGCCCAGGGCGAGCTGGAGCCCGGACTGGCCGGCTCCGACTATCAGTATCTTCCGCATCGCGGTTCTCCGTTGTGTGGTGCTGAGGGGGAGGCTGGGGGCTACGCGGGGGTGGCGTCGAGGGCGTGGCCGACGAGGGCCAGCAGGGACTCGACCACCGTGATCCGGTTGCGCGCGTCCATGATCACCACGGGTACGTGCGCGGGTACGGTCAAGGCCTCCCGGACGTCCTCGGCCTCGAAGCCCGGCGTCCCCTCGAAGTGGTTGACGGCCACGATGTACGGCAGCCCGCAGCTCTCGAAGTAGTCGAGGGCGGGGAAGCAGTCGGCGAGGCGGCGGGTGTCGGCCATGACGACGGCGCCGATCGCGCCGCGCACCAGGTCGTCCCACATGAACCAGAACCGCTGCTGGCCCGGCGTGCCGAACACGTACAGCACGAGGTCGTCGTCCAGCGTGAGCCGGCCGAAGTCCATGGCGACGGTCGTGGTGGCCTTGTCCGGGGTGGCGCTGAGGTCGTCGGTGTCCTCGCTGGCCCGGGTCATCATGGCCTCGGTCTGCAAGGGGGTGATCTCGGAGACCGCGGTCACGAAGGTCGTCTTGCCGACGCCGAAGCCGCCCGCGACGACGATCTTCGTAGCGATCGGGGCCCGGGTGCGGTCCAGCTGCCAGGGCTGGAGCTTCTCCTCGGGCTGGTCCTCCGGGCCCGGCTGCCGCGGTGCGAACAGCGACTCAGAGACGGCGGAGTCCATCGAGCACCCTTTCGAGCAGTGCGCGGTCGGGCTGGCCGGTGCCGTGCCCGGTCCCGTACACGCGGATCTTTCCCTGGTCGGCCAAGTCGCTGAGCAGCACCCGGACCACGCCGAGCGGCATCTTCAGCAGCGCCGAGATCTCGGCGACGGTACGCATCCGGCGGCAGAGCTCGACGATGGCCCTCAGCTCCGGCATCAGGCGGGTCGCCAGATTGCCGTTGGTGAGTTCGCGGCGCTCCTCGGGGGCCTCCAGCGCGGCGACGAACGTCTCGACCAGCAGGACGTGCCCGAAGCGGGTACGGCCGCCGGTGAGCGAGTACGGGCGGACCCGCGCGGGCCGTTTGCCGGCCCCCCGGACGGGCAGTTTGCGGGCGGGTCCGGCTGCGGCGTGGCTCACTGGGCGCTCTCCATCGATTTGCGCAGCTCACTGCGGAGTTCGGGGGTGAGTACGTGTCCGGCGCGGCCGACGAACAGCGCCATGTGGTACGCGGTGACGCCCATGTCGCAGTCGGGGGCGGCGTGCACCCCGAGCAGCGAGCCGTCGCTGATCGACATGACGAAGACGCTGCCCTCCTCCATGGCGACCATGGTCTGCTTCACGCCGCCGCCCTCCATCAGCTTCGCGGCGCCGACGGTGAGGCTGCCGATGCCGGAGACGATGGTGGCCAGATCGGCGCTGGAACCACGCGGTCCGCTCTGCGGGGCCGCGGGCTCGGCGGCGTCGTGGTGGCCGGGGTCGGAGGAGAGCAGCATCAGCCCGTCGGACGAGACGACGGTGACCGAGTGGACCCCTGGCACCTCCTCCACGAGATTGCTCAGCAACCACTGCAGGTTCCGTGCCTCGGTGCTCAGCCCGAATGTGCTGGGCGCAGTCAACTGCGTGCCTCCTCGACTGTGTCCCCCGTCTCTCCGGTCCGGCCGTCGCTGCGGCCTGCCGGCTCGGCGTGCTCGGTACGTGTGGGGCTCGCACCCTCGGCGAGTTCGGCCTCGACGTCGCGACGGCCGTCCCTGGCCCCCTGCTGGAATCCGCCGAGCCTGCGCCGCAGGGCCTCCTTGTCGACGCTCCCCTGCCGCTCGGCGACGGGTGCCCCGGCGGCCCGGACCACCTTGGGCGTCCGCTTGGGCAGCCCCTTGTCGGTGACGGCTTCGGCGCCGGGCTTACGGGGGCCGGGGACGGTGTCCACGGGTTCCGCCGCCGCGGGGGAGACGGGGGCCGGGGCCTCGTCGGCGGCGCGCTCGTGGCGATCGGGGCCGATGGCGTACGGGCCGGGGGCGGTGGCCTCCTCCGTCGGCGGGGGGCGGGGCAGGCGGACCTGGAGGGTGCGCTCGGGGTCGTGGGTCGCGGCGGGGGCGCCGGGCGCCTCCGGGGTGGGGTCCGGCTCGGGGGCGGGGTCCGGCTCGGGGGTTGCCGCGGGTTCGGGGGCCGTTGCGGGATCGGGGGCCGTAGGCGGCTCCGGGGCCACATCGGCCTCGGGGGCCTCGCGCGGCTCCGGGGCCACATCGGCCTCCGGGGTCACGTCGGCCTCAGGGGCCGCAGGCATCTCCGGGGCCGCAGGCGTCTCCGCCGCCCCCGCCAGGGCCCGCTCCGCCGCCGCGATCATCGGGTCGTCCGAGGTGGACGCGGCGCGCCCCGGCAGGGTGTTGGAGTTGGCCTCGGCCACCGAGCCCGGCAGGTTCAGCGCAGGCGCGTCGCCCGGGGCGGTGACGGACGGGGGCGTCGCGGCCGGGAGCGCCTTGGGCAGCAGGGCCTCGGGGAGGACGACGACCGCCGTCACCCCGCTGCCCTTCTGCTCGCGCAGCTCCACGCGTACGCCGTGCCGGGCGGCGAGCAGCGAGGTGACCTGGAGGCCGAGACCGGCCCCGTCGGCGTTCTGCTCACCGGCCTCGAAGAGCGCCGGGTCGGCCAGGCGGGTGTTGAGCTCGCCCATCCGTACGGACGACATGCCGATGCCCTCGTCCTGGACGGAGAGCATCACCTCGCCGCTCTCCAGGAGCCAGCCCGAGAGCTGGACGTGGGAGTCGGGCGGCGAGAACGAGGTGGCGTTCTCCAGGAGCTCGGCGACCAGGTGGCTGAGGTCGTCCGCGGCGAACCCGGCGACCTGGGCGTGCGGCGGCAGGGACTGGATGGTGACCCGCTCGTACCGCTCGATCTCGCTGACGGCCGCGCGCAGGACGTCGACCAGCGGGATGGGGCCCGCGTGGCCGTGTCCGTGGTCGGCACCCGCGAGGACCAGCATGTTCTCGCTGTGGCGGCGCATGACCGTGGCCATGTGGTCGAGCTTGAAGAGGGTGCCGAGCCGTTCCGGGTCCTGCTCGCGCTCCTCCAGGGACTCGATGACGCCGAGCTGCCGCTCGACCAGGCCGAGGGTGCGCAGCGAGAGGTTGACGAAGGTGTGGTGGACGGTGTTCTTCAGCTTCTCCAGCTGGGCCGTCAGGTCCGCCGCCCGCACCTGGAGTTCGGCGCGCTGCACCGTGAGGGCCTCGCGCCCGGCGAGCAGTTCGGCGCGCTCGGTCTCCAGGCGCGCGAAGCGCCCGTCGACCTCCTGGAGCAGTTCTCGCAGGCGGCCGTGCAGCGCGTTGATCGAGCGGACGGTCTGGGCGAACTCGTCGTTGCGGCCGGTGTAGCGGACCGGTTCGGCGGTGGCCGGTTCGGCGGCGAGCCGGGCGGCGCCGATGCGGAGTACGGCGAGCGGCTGGGTGAGGGTGCGGGCGACGGCGGTGGAGACGGCGACCGCGACGAGCAGGCAGCCGCCGAGGAGGGCGATGCGCAGTTCGAGGGCGGTGACGTCGTCGTCGCGGAGCTGTTCGAGGCGCTGGACCTGGGTGGTGCCGAGCGCGGACTCCACGGAGCGCATCCGGTCGACCCGGGCGGCGAGGGCCGCGGCGACCTTCTTGTCGCTGACCTTCAGGTCGGAGTCGGACAGTTCGGGGCGGTCGGTCAGCTCGGCGAGGTACTTCTCGGCGCTGTTGACCTCGGGGCCGGTGACGGTGGAGGCCAGCTTGTCGCGGGCGGTGGCGCCGGCGGACCGGTCGAAGTCGGCGAGTGCGGAGAGTTCGCCGACCCGGGCCTGCTGGGCGGCGGCGCTCAGCGCGTCCCGGGTGCGGTCCTCCTTGGTCTCGCCCTCGTCCTCGCTCTGGACGGGCAGCCCGGTGAACGGGTCGATGCGCGGCGGGGCCGGCTCCGGGCGGGGCACGGCGAGCGCGGCGAGCAGCAGCCCCCGGGCGGCGGACGCCTCCTCGGTGGCCCGGCCGAGCGCCTGCGGGGTGCGGGCCGCGTCGGCGGCGCGCGGCGGGGTGGAGCGGGCGAGCTCGTCGGCGAGGCCGTGGAGTTTGACGATGACCTCGGAGTACGCCCGGTGGGCCTCCAGGGCCGTGCCCTTGCCGCTCACCGCGTCGCGGCGCAGGGACGGGATGGTGGAGAGGTCGCGCTGGAGGTCGGCCGGTGCCGTCTCCCGGATCTCGTCCACCCGCTGGTCGACGCGGGCGCCCTGGTTGCCCGGCTCGCCCTCGCGGCCGCCCGCGATGTAGGCGGTGACCTCGTCGCGCTCGTCGGCGAGGGAGTGGGCCAGGGAGATCGCCTGCTGGTTCAGCTCGGCGAGGGTGACCAGGTGCTGCGAGTCGGTGAGGTCGGAGGAGGCGGCGAGCACGGCCGGTGTGCCCGCCGCTATGACGGTGATCCCGACGACGGCGACGCCCGCGACCAGCCGGCTGCGGACGCGCACGCGGCGACCGCCCTCGACCGGGGTCGCCGGCGCCGCCTCGGAACCGCTGTTGCTGCCGCCCTTGCTCCGAGGCCGCTTCTTCTGCACCGGTGCTCGCAATCTCGACTCGTCCGCCCTTGAAGCAGAGGTGACGCGCGGTCACGTGAACGAGCGTCCCGCCCCCTGGTACGGCTCCCGACCATTCCAGTGCTTTTCAGGAGGGGGCGCGCATCAACCGCTCCGCCACACGAACGAGTGAACAACACTCCCGAGTTGGCGAACAAGTCTCCCCAGCGGGCCCCGGCGCCATGCGTGGGCACCGGCTGGAACTTCCGCGCGGGCTTTGGCAGGATGCCCGCCCGCACCTCCGGGCGGAGTGATTCCTTCCGGCTCGGCCGACCTCCTGACCTGCTGGTACACACCCATAGTGGTGCCGTGCAGGCACGGTGAAGGCATCGTGCAGACTGACCGCATGCGCATCGAACTCGCGACGGCCCCCGGCACCCCGGACCACCCGAACGAGGACTGGACGGCCTCGGTCCTCCCCGCCTCCGGTCGGGGCGGGGGGCTGGTGCTGCTGGACGGCGTGACCCCGCCGCGGGGCGATGCCGGTTGTGTGCACCCGGTTCCGTGGTTCACGGCCCGGCTGGGCGGCGCGCTGGTCGAACTGTCCGGTTCGCGACGGGATCTGACCTTGCGGGAGGTCCTCGCGGAGTCCATCCGGCGCACCGCGGACGCCCACCGCTCGACCTGTGACCTTTCTCACGTACGTACGCCGCAGGCAACCGTCGTCCTGGTGCGTTGGGACGAGGCCGAGGTGGAGCACCTGGTGCTGTCCGATTCGGTGCTGCTCCTCGAATCGCCCGGCGGAGGCGTCCGCGCGGTGCTGGACGACCGGCTCGGCCGGCTGCCCCGGGAGCTGCTGGTCTCGGACGCGGTGGCGGACGCCCGGGCGCGCAACAAGGAGGGCGGCTTCTTCACGGCCGCCGCCGACCCGGCCGTGGCGGAGCGCGCGGTCACCGGGCGGACGCCGCGCGCCGAGGTGCGGGCCCTGGCCGCGATGACGGACGGGGCGAGCCGCTGGACCGAGATGTTCGGCGCGGGAGACTGGGCGTCGTGTCTGGCGGTCCTGGCGAAGGAGGGCCCGCAGGCGCTGATCGACCGGGTCCGCGCCCTGGAGGACTCGGACACGGAGCGTCAGCACCTCCGGGGCAAGACCCACGACGACGCGACGGCGGCGTACGTACTCCTGTGAGGCCGCGCGCCCCGGAGCCCTCAGTCCTCGGCCCGGGCGTTCAGCTGGTGCAGCAGGCGGGCGAGTTCCGCGACCTCGGCGCGGTCCCAGTCGGCCAGCTTGCGGACGTAGCGGTCGCGGCGGGCGTCGCGGACGCTCCGGAAGCGGGCGAGCCCCTCGTCGGTGAGGTGGACGAGGAACGCCCGCCCGTCGGCCGGATCGGGCTCGCGCGCCACCAGGCCGAGCGTTTCGAGGGCGCGGAGCTGCCGGCTCATGGTGGCCTTGCCGACGCCGAAGTAGGCGGCGAGGTCGGTGGCGCGCTGCCGGCCGGCGGACTCCAGGCGTACGAAGAGGCCGTAGGCGGCGGCCTCCAGTTCGGGGTGCACCTCGCGAGCCATCTCCCCGGAGTTGGCCCGCGCCCGGCGCAGAAAGACGGCCAACTCCAGCTCCAGGGCGAGGAATTCGTGGTCCACACCACTTCCTCCGGTAGCGCCGGGTTCACGTCCGCTTTCGCTCCCGTGCACGTCAACTCCCCTCAAGAGCTTTCCCGCAGATGAAAGTTTCTTCCGCCGCCGGTCATCACCGCAGCTCCGCCAGTATTTCGCAGGAGTAGACCAACGGCGCCGCCCGGACCCCCTTCCGCCACACGGGTCTACGTGCGTAGCGTCATGCATGGCATGGCCACACCATGGCATGCCTCCGGGGTCGCCGTGCGGCGCCTCCCGGGTCGGCAGCTCCCCCCACCGAGGTCTCGGAGGCACGCAATGCCCGTGCACAGATCCGGCTCCAAGAAGTCCCGCCGCTCACGCTTCGCCGCGGCCGGCACCCTGCTCGCAGCACTCTCCCTCCTCATCGCGCTCCCCGGCGCGTCGAGCGCGGCGGGCGGCGACCCCACGGCGCCCGCCCGCGGCACCGCCACCATGGGCATGGGCGTCGTCGCCCACGACGGCAAGGGCGGCCTGCCCGTCGGCTCCACCGTCACCCAGACCGAGGGCGTGGACGTCAGCAGCCACCAGGGCAACGTCGCCTGGTCCACGCTCTGGAACAGCGGCGTGAAGTGGGCGTACACCAAGGCCACCGAGGGGACGTACTACACGAACCCCTACTTCGCGCAGCAGTACAACGGCTCGTACAACGTCGGCATGATCCGCGGCTCGTACCACTTCGCCACGCCCGACACCACGAGCGGCGCCACCCAGGCCAACTACTTCGTGGACCACGGGGGCGGCTGGTCCAAGGACGGCAAGACCCTGCCGGGCGTGCTCGACATCGAGTGGAACCCGTACGGCGCGCAGTGCTACGGCAAGACCGCGTCCCAGATGGTCTCGTGGATCCGTGACTTCGTGAACACGTACAAGGCGCGCACCGGGCGCGACGCGGTGATCTACACCGCGACGAGCTGGTGGCAGTCCTGCACGGGCAACAACGCGAGCTTCGGGACGACCAACCCGCTGTGGGTGGCCCGGTACAACACCACGGTCGGCACGCTTCCGGCCGGCTGGGGCTTCTACACGATCTGGCAGTACACGTCCTCCGGCCCGACGGTGGGCGACCACAACCACTTCAACGGCGCCCTCGACCGCGTGCAGGCGCTCGCGAACGGCTGAGCCTCCCGGCCCCGCGGAGCCCGGTGACGTACCCCGTCGCCGGGCTTCGCCGCGTCCCGACCACCCCACTATGAACCCGGTGTATACAGCACAGGTATAGTCGCCGCTCCAGGTCGCACACCAGTGCGTTCGTTCACCAGAGGGAGTGGCACGCCGTGCCCAGTAAGAGGAAGTCGATCGGTACGGGGTTGGCCGTCGCCCTTGTGACAGCGCTCACGCTGACGCTCAGCGGCTGCACGATGGAGACGACCGCGCCCGGCTCGGCCCGCGACGACGCCGCCGCGGACGCCAAGGCGCCGATGGGGCCGGTGGACTGCCGCAAGGCCAAGTGCATCGCCCTGACCTTCGACGCGGGCCCGGCCGAGGACACGCCCCGTCTGCTGGACATCCTCAAGGAGAAGAAGGTCCACGCGACCTTCTTCCTGCTCGGCAAGAACCACGTCAAGAAGCACCCCGACACCGTGCGGCGCCTCGCGGCCGAGGGCCACGAGATCGCGAACCACACCTGGTCGCACAAGATCCTGACCGACCGGAAGCCCGCCGAGATACGCGCCGAGCTGGAGAAGACGCAGAACGCCATCGCGGAGATCACCGGCACGAAGCCCCGGCTGATGCGCCCGCCGCAGGGCCGCACCGACGACACGATCTCCGGCATCTGCAAGGACCTCGGGCTCTCCCAGATCCTGTGGAGCGCCACCGCCAAGGACTACTCGACGACCGACTCCGCGCTGATCAGGAAGCGGATAGTCGACCAGGCGAGCAAGGACGGCATCATCCTGCTGCACGACATCTACAAGGGCACCGTGCCCGCCGTGCCCGGGATCATCGACACCCTGAAGGAGCGGGGCTACACCTTCGTGACGGTCCCCCAGCTGATGGCCCCCGCCGAGCCGGTACCGGGCACGATCTACCGCCCTTAGGCGCGTACGGCAACGGCCCGCCTCCCCCGCGAGGGGAAGGCGGGCCGCCGTGTCCGTGGCTCCCGTCACGCCGCCTGTGCCGCCGGAACCCTGCGCTCCGCCGTCGCCGGGGCGAGGGCGATCTCCAGGACCTGGCGGACGTCGGTGACCGGGTGGACCTCCAGCGTCTCCAGGACCTCGGCCGGGACGTCGTCCAGGTCCGCCTCGTTCCGCTTGGGGATCACCACGGTGGTGATGCCCGCCCGGTGCGCGGCCAGGAGCTTCTGCTTCAGGCCGCCGATCGGCAGCACCCGCCCGGTCAGCGAGACCTCACCGGTCATCGCCACGTCCGTGCGGACCAGCCGGCCGGAGAGCAGCGAGGCCAGCGCGGTCGTCATCGTGATGCCGGCGCTCGGGCCGTCCTTGGGGACCGCGCCCGCCGGGAAGTGGATGTGCACGCCCCGGTCCTTGAGGTCAGCGACCGGCAGTTCCAGCTCCGCTCCGTGCGACCGGAGGAAGCTCAGCGCGATCTGCGCAGACTCCTTCATGACGTCCCCCAGCTGACCGGTGAGGGTCAGCCCGGACGCCCCGGTCTCCGGGTCGGCGAGCGAGGCCTCCACGAAGAGGACGTCCCCGCCCGCCCCGGTCACCGCGAGCCCGGTGGCCACGCCCGGCACCGACGTACGGCGCTCGGCCGGGTCCTGGGCGGACTCGGGCACGTGGTGCGGACGGCCGATGAGCCCCCGGAGGTCGTCCGCGCCCACCGTGAACGGCAGCTCGCGGTCCCCCAGTTCGCTCTGGGCCGCGACCTTGCGCAGCAGCCGGGCGACGGCGCGCTCCAGGTTCCGCACGCCGGCCTCGCGGGTGTACTCGCCGGCCAGCTTGCGCAGCGCCGGTTCGTCCAGCGTGACCTCGTCCTTCTCCAGACCGGCCCGCTCCAGCTGGCGCGGGAGCAGGTGGTCGCGGGCGATGACGACCTTCTCGTCCTCGGTGTAGCCGTCGAGCCTGACCAGCTCCATGCGGTCGAGCAGCGCCTCCGGGATGGCCTCCAGGACGTTGGCGGTGGCCAGGAAGACGACGTCGCTGAGGTCGAGCTCGACCTCCAGGTAGTGGTCGCGGAAGGTGTGGTTCTGCGCGGGGTCCAGCACTTCGAGGAGGGCGGCGGCCGGGTCGCCCCGGAAGTCGGAGCCCACCTTGTCGATCTCGTCCAGGAGGACGACCGGGTTCATCGAGCCGGCCTCCTTGACGGCGCGCACGATGCGCCCGGGCAGCGCCCCGACGTACGTGCGCCGGTGGCCCCGGATCTCCGCCTCGTCCCGGACACCGCCGAGCGCGACGCGGACGAACTCGCGGCCCATGGCGTGCGCCACGGACTCCCCGAGCGAGGTCTTGCCGACGCCGGGCGGCCCGACGAGGGCCAGCACCGCGCCGCCGCGCCGCCCGCCGACGACGCCGAGCCCGCGGTCGGCCCGCCGCTTGCGCACCGCGAGGTACTCGGTGATGCGCTCCTTCACGTCCTGGAGACCGGCGTGCTCGGCGTCCAGGATCTCCCGGGCGCCCTTGATGTCGTACGCGTCCTCGGTGCGCCGGTTCCAGGGCAGTTCGAGGACGGTGTCGAGCCAGGTCCTGATCCAGGAGCCCTCGGGGCTCTGGTCGGAGGCGCGCTCCAGCTTGCCGACCTCCTTGAGCGCGGCCTCGCGGACGTGCTCGGGCAGATCGGCGGCCTCGACGCGGGCCCGGTAGTCGTCGGACTCGTCCTCCGGGTCCCCGTTGAGCTCGGAAAGCTCCTTGCGTACGGCGTCGAGCTGGCGGCGCAGCAGGAACTCGCGCTGCTGCTTGTCGACGCCCTCCTGGACGTCCTTGGCGATGGACTCGGCGACGTCCTGCTCGGCGAGGTGTTCGCCCAGCCACTGGATGGCCAGCTTCAGCCGGGCGACCGGGTCGGTGGTCTCCAGCAGGCGCACCTTCTGGGCGGTGGTGAGGAAGGGCGAGTAGCCCGAGTTGTCGGCGAGCGCGGAGACGCCCTCGATCTGCTGGACCCGGTCCACGACCTGCCAGGCGCCGCGCTTCTTCAGCCAGCTGGTGGCGAGCGCCTTGTACTCCTTGACCAGCTCGGCGACGGCCCCGGGCAGGGGGTCGGGGACGGAGTCGTCCACCCGGACCCCTTCCACCCAGAGGGCGGCGCCGGGGCCGCTGGTGCCCGCTCCGATGCGGACCCGGTCGCGGCCCCGGATGAGGGCGCCCGGGTCACCGTCGGAGAGCCGCCCCACCTGCTCGACGGTGCCGCGGACACCGATCCCGGTGTACGTCCCGTCGATGCGCGGGACCAGCAGCACCTCGGGCTTGCCCCCGCCCTCGCGGGCGGCTGCCTGTGCGGCCTCGACGGCGGCGCGCACCTCGGTGTCCGACAGGTCCAGCGGCACCACCATTCCCGGCAGCACGACCTCGTCGTCGAGCGGCAGCACGGGCAGGGTGAGCGGTGTGACGGCGTTGGACTCAGTAGCCATGATCTCCCCTTCGGCAGTCAAGTTGAGCTATACCGGCTCAATGCTTATGAGCCCCGGGATGTTCCCCAACCCCTGTTCGCTCTGAGCGATCAGGCGGAGCGCACCCGGGCGGGTGACGCCGGCCCGTTGTCAGAGGCGCCTGCCACGATGCGCGGAGACCGATCCACCAGGGAGACGCATATGGGTACGTGGGACGTGGGCCCCTTCGACAACGACACCGCCGCCGACTGGTGCGGCGGCCTGGACGACGCCGCGCCGGAGGCCCGCGAGGGGATGGTCCGGGCCGCCCTGGCCGAGACGGCGGGCACTGCGGACTACCTGGACTCCGACGTGGCGAACGAGGCGATAGCGGCGGCCGCCCTGGTCGCCGCGCAGTGCCCCGGGGGCGCCGCCGCCGACTCCGCGTACGGCCCGGACGAGCCCCTTCCGGACCTGACCGGCCTGCGCGAGCTGGCGCTCCGGGCCCTGGACCGGGTCCTGACCGAACCGTCCGAGGCGCTGGAGCTCTGGGAGGAAGCGGAGGACGGGCCCTGGCACACGGAGGTCAACCAGCTGCGCGGAATCCTTATGCCCCGGGCGTGAACCGGGCGGTGGCCGGTCGCCGATAAGGAGGTGTGAGCGACTTGCGCCCCTCGGGGGACGACCGGAGTGACGAGGCGCTGCTGCGTGCCGTCGCACAGGGGGACACGGCCGCGCTCGCCGTGTTCTACGACCGGCACGCCGGCTGGCTCCTCGCCCGGCTGAGCCGCCGGTGCCCGGACGCGGAGACCGTACGGGAGGTCGTGCAGGACACCTTCGTGACGGTCTGGCGCTCCGCCGCCGCGCACCGGGGCGCGGCGGCGGGCGGCTGGCTCTGGGTGATCGCCGCCCGGCGCCTGGTCGACGCCCAGCGGACCCGGGCCCGGACGGAACGCGCGGCGGCGGCCGGACAGGCGGGCGACGCCCGCTGGGCCGCCCCCGCGCCGTCCGCCGAGGACCGGGTGCTGACCGGTCTGGAGTACGGGGACGTGGGCGCCGCGCTCGACCGGATCTCGCCCGAGCTCCGGGAGGTCCTGCGGGCGACGGTCGTCGACGGCCTGACCACCAGGGAGGCCGCCCGGCTGCTCGGCATACCGGAGGGCACGGTCAAGACCCGGGCCATGCGGGCCCGCCGCGAACTGCGCGCCGCCCTGGACCGGCTGGTCACGGAGAACGGCCCCCTGGGAGGCACGGCATGACGGCGTGGCACGTGACGGACGATCTGGCCCTGCGGTACGCGGAGGGCACGGCCCCGGAGACGGACTCCTGGTCCCTGGAGAAGCACGTCGAGTCCTGCACCGGCTGCGCGGAACGCGTGTCGACGGCGGTACGTGACCGGGCGGCCGGAGCGGAGGTGCTGGACGCGGTCCGGGCGGCGGTCCTGGCCGAGGCCATGGCGGGGCCGGTCCGGGTGGCGGGGGTGGTTCCGGCGGCGGGGGCGGGGG
>NZ_JAAGNI010000370.1 GCF_010550605.1 Streptomyces sp. SID9727 | reverse complement strand
CGCCCGTGCCCGCGCGCGTGCGGGTGGAGAGGACCCGGCCCGGTGGGCGCGGCGACTACGCCAGCGCCGTCGCGCTCCAGCTCGCCGGACCCGCCGGCCTCGGCGCCCGCGAGGTCGCCGAGATCCTGCGCGACCGGCTCGCCGGAGCGCCCGGAGTCGCCGGAGTCGAGATCACCGGACCCGGCTTCCTCAACTTCACGCTCGACGCCGCCACCGGCGCCGCCGCCCACCGCGACCTCGTCCACCGGGTGCGGGAGCAGGGGGAGCGGTACGGGTACGGGGACGCCCTCGCCGGACAGCGGGTACGGCTCGTCCACGCCCGCGAGATCCGGGCCGCCGTCACCGCCGACGGCGTCCGCCGCCTCCTGGAGGCGCAGGGCGCCGGCGTACGCGTCGGCTGCGCGGGGGAGCCGGACCCGGACTGGACGCGGCTCGGGGTGAGCGCGGAGGCGTACGGGATGCCGCAGGCGCAGACACCCGGTGCCCAGGCGGATCCCCCCATACGCCCCGTCCCCGCAGGGGACACCGCCGTCGCCCTCCTCACCCGGCTCGGACCCGACGCCGCCCGCTGGGGCCTGCTCCGCGCCGCCGGGCACGACCGTGCCGCCCTGGGGGCGGAGCTCATCGCGCAGACCGAGGCCAACGCCCTCTTCCGCGTCCGCTACGCACACGCCCGCGCCCGTGCCGTGGTCCGGGAGGCTGCCCGGCTCGGGGTCGCCGTCGCGGGGCCCGGCGAGGACATCGACACCGCCGTCCCCGCCGCCCTGCTCGCGCTGCTCGACGCGCACCCCGCCGTACTCGCGGCAGCGGCCCGGCACCGGGCCCCCGACCGGCTCGCCCGGCACCTCGAAGCGGTCGCCGCCGCCTTCTTCGACTTCCACGACGCCGCCCACCCGCTCCCCGCCGGGGACGAGAAACCCTCGGCCGCCCACCGCTCCCGGACGGCCGTCGCCGAAGCCGCCGGGACGGTGCTGGCCGGCGGCCTGTCCCTGCTCGGCGTCAGCGCGCCCGAACACCTCTGAGCACCCGAGAGAGCAGAGCCACACCATGAGCCGATCCGCCCACCCCGCCGGACCCCGTCACGCCGACGTCATGTCCGACGGCCACTACCTCGCCCCCGCCGACGACCTCAACGTCCTCGACGAGAAGGTCTGGTCCCACACCGTCACCCGCGACGAGCACGGCGCCCTGACCGTCGGCGGGCTCACGGTCTCCCGCCTCGCCGAGGAATTCGGCACCCCCGCCTACTTCCTGGACGAGACCGACTTCCGGGCCCGCTGCCGCGCCTGGTCCGAGGCGTTCGGGCCCGGCGCCGACGTCTTCTACGCAGGCAAGGCGTTCCTCTCCCGGGCGGTCGTGCGCTGGCTCAAGGAGGAGGGGCTCAACCTCGACGTCTGCTCGGGCGGCGAGCTGGCCACCGCGCTGGACGCCGGGATGCCCGCCGAGCGCATCGCCTTCCACGGCAACAACAAGACCGTCGAGGAGATCGAGCGCGCCGTCGCGGCGGGCGTCGGGCGCATCGTCCTCGACTCCTTCCAGGAGATCGTCCGCGTCGCGCACGTCGCGCAGGGCCTCGGCAAGCGCCAGCGCGTCCAGATCCGGGTGACCGTCGGCGTCGAGGCGCACACCCACGAGTTCATCGCCACCGCCCACGAGGACCAGAAGTTCGGCATCGCGCTGGCCGGCGGGCAGGCCGCCGAGGCCGTGCGCCGGGCGCTCACGCTGGACGGGCTCGAACTCGTCGGCATCCACTCCCACATCGGCTCCCAGATCTTCGACATGGCCGGCTTCGAGGTCTCCGCCCGCCGCGTCGTGCAGCTGCTCGCCGAGGTGCGCGACGAGCACGGCGTCGAGCTGCCGGAGATCGACCTCGGCGGCGGTCTCGGTATCGCGTACACCTCCGAGGACGACCCGCGCGAACCGCACGAGATCGCCAAGTCGCTCGGCGACATCGTGACCCGCGAGTGCGAGGCCGCCGGGCTCGCCACCCCCCGCATCTCCGTCGAGCCCGGCCGCGCCATCGTCGGCCCGACCGCCTTCACGCTGTACGAGGTGGGCACGGTCAAGCCGCTGGAGGGCCTGCGCACCTACGTGAGCGTCGACGGCGGCATGTCGGACAACATCCGCACCGCGCTGTACGACGCCGAGTACAGCGTCGCGCTCGCCTCGCGGACCTCGGACGCCGAACCGATGCTCGTCCGGGTCGTCGGCAAGCACTGCGAGAGCGGCGACATCGTGGTAAAGGACGCCTTCCTGCCGTCCGACCTGGCCCCCGGCGACCTGATCGCCGTGCCCGCCACCGGCGCGTACTGCCGCTCCATGGCGAGCAACTACAACCACGCCCTGCGCCCGCCGGTCGTCGCCGTGCGGGACGGGGAGGCGCGGGTGATCGTCCGGCGCGAGACGGAGGAAGATCTCCTGCGTCTCGATGTCGGCTGATGCCGTATTTCCGGGGGCGTACCACGCTATCCCCGTAAACATCTCAGGATCCGGACGGGTGGCGGGAACACCCGTCCGGTGAGTGAGACTGGTCCGTACTACAGGTGTAAAGGAAACGAGGTCGGATGATGCGTACGCGTCCGCTGAAGGTGGCGCTGCTGGGCTGTGGTGTGGTCGGCTCAGAGGTGGCGCGCATCATGACGACGCACGCCGAAGACCTCGCCGCGCGCATCGGCGCGCCGGTGGAGCTCGCCGGTGTCGCCGTCCGCCGGCCCTCCAAGGTGCGCGAGGGCATCGACCCCGCCCTGATCACCACGGACGCGACCGCCCTGGTCAAACGCGGCGACCTCGACGTCGTCATCGAGGTCATCGGCGGCATCGAGCCCGCCCGTACGCTGATCACGACCGCCTTCGAGCACGGCGCGAGCGTCGTCTCCGCCAACAAGGCCCTGCTCGCCGAGGACGGCGCCGCCCTGCACGCCGCCGCCGAGCAGTACGGCCGGGACCTCTACTACGAGGCCGCCGTGGCCGGTGCCATCCCGCTCGTCCGGCCGCTGCGCGAGTCCCTGGCCGGCGACAAGGTCAACCGGGTGCTCGGCATCGTCAACGGCACCACCAACTTCATCCTCGACAAGATGGACACCAGCGGCGCCGGATACTCGGAGGCGCTGGACGAGGCCACCGCCCTCGGTTACGCGGAGGCCGACCCCACCGCCGACGTGGAGGGCTTCGACGCCGCCGCGAAGGCCGCGATCCTCGCCGGGATCGCCTTCCACACCCGGGTCCGCATCGGCGACGTGCACCGGGAGGGCATCACCGAGGTCACCGCCGCCGACATCGCGTCCGCCCGCCGGATGGGCTGCACCGTCAAGCTCCTCGCGATCTGCGAGCGCGCCGCCGACGGCGCGTCCGTGACGGCCCGCGTGCACCCCGCGATGATCCCGCTGAGCCACCCGCTCGCCTCGGTGCGCGAGGCGTACAACGCGGTGTTCGTGGAGGCCGAGGCGGCCGGGCAGCTGATGTTCTACGGCCCCGGCGCGGGCGGGTCGCCCACCGCGTCCGCGGTACTCGGCGACCTCGTGGCCGTCTGCCGCAACAAGCTCAACGAGGTCCCCGGGCCCGGCGAGTCCGCGTACACGCGCCTGCCGGTGAGCCCCATGGGCGACGTCGTCACGCGGTACCACATCAGCCTCGACGTGGCCGACAAGCCGGGCGTGCTCGCCCAGGTCGCGACGGTCTTCGCCGACCAGGGCGTATCCATCGATACGGTCCGCCAGCAGAGCCGGCCGGACAGTCAGGAAACCGACGGCGAGGCATCGCTCGTCGTCGTCACCCACCGCGCGCCCGACGCCGCCCTCTCCGGGACCGTCGAGGCGCTGCGCAAGCTCGACACCGTGCGCGGTGTCGCCAGCATCATGCGTGTTGAAGGGGAGTAAGGACCCATGACCACCAAGGGCACCCACCAGTGGCGCGGCATCATCGAGGAGTACCGGGACCGCCTCCCGGTCACGAGCACGACGCCGGTCGTCACGCTCCGTGAGGGCGGTACGCCGCTCGTCCCCGCTCAGGTCCTCTCCGAGCGCACGGGCTGCGAGGTGCACCTCAAGGTCGAGGGCGCCAACCCCACCGGGTCCTTCAAGGACCGCGGCATGACCATGGCCATCACCCGGGCCAAGGAGGAGGGCGCGCAGGCCGTCATCTGCGCCTCCACCGGCAACACCTCCGCCTCGGCCGCGGCCTACGCGGTCCGGGCCGGCATGGTCTGCGCGGTCCTCGTGCCGCAGGGCAAGATCGCGCTCGGCAAGATGGGCCAGGCGCTGGTGCACGGCGCCAAGATCCTCCAGGTCGACGGAAACTTCGACGACTGCCTGACGCTGGCCCGTTCGCTCTCGGACAACTACCCGGTCGCGCTGGTCAACTCGGTCAACCCGGTCCGCATCGAGGGCCAGAAGACCGCCGCGTTCGAGATCGTCGACGCGCTCGGCGACGCCCCGGACATCCACGTCCTCCCGGTCGGCAACGCGGGCAACATCACCGCGTACTGGAAGGGGTACACCGAGTACGCCGGGGACGGCATGGCGACGCACAAGCCGCGCATGTGGGGCTTCCAGGCGTCCGGCTCCGCGCCCATCGTGCGCGGCGAGGTCGTCAAGGACCCGTCGACCATCGCGACCGCGATCCGGATCGGCAACCCGGCCTCCTGGAACTACGCGCTGGCCGCGCGCGACGAGTCGGGCGGCTTCATCGACGAGGTCACGGACCGTCAGATCCTCTCCGCGTACCGCCTGTTGGCCTCGCAGGAGGGCGTCTTCGTGGAGCCCGCGTCGGCCGCGTCCGTCGCCGGTCTGCTCAAGGCCGCCGAGGAGGGCAAGGTCGACCGCGGCCAGAAGATCGTGTGCACGGTGACCGGGAACGGCCTCAAGGACCCCGACTGGGCCGTCGCGGGCGCCCCGCAGCCCGTCACCGTACCGGTCGACGCGGCCGCCGCCGCCGAGAAGCTGGGCCTCGCGTAACCACGTCACGCGGCACCCCTCCCCGGACCGGTCCGGACGACGGCCCGGGGAGGCGCCCGCACTCGCGACGAGTCGTCAGAAAAGGCTCCTACCGGCCCTTTCCGGAGACAAGAGCGCACCGCGGGCGGGCGACACGCATCGTGCGCCTCCTGTGCGCCCTATGTCGCCACAGAACCTTCCTTCGATAAGCTGTCCCCCATCCGCCCCGCCACATCTGCCGGGGTGCCCCGGGCCGTTGCGGCTCCCCGAAGAACCCCCGCCCGCAGCCCCCGGAATCCCCGCCGCCTCACAAGGAGAGTCGTCACAGCGATGGCCGGTCCCGCCTTCCGAGCCGCCGCCGTCCGGGTGCGCGTCCCCGCGACCAGCGCGAACCTGGGCCCCGGGTTCGACGCCCTCGGCCTGTCGCTCGGCCTGTACGACGACGTCGTCGTCCGCGTCGCCGACTCCGGACTGCACATCGACATCGCCGGTGAGGGCGCGGACACCCTGCCCCGCGACGAGAAACACCTGCTCGTACGGTCCCTGCGCACCGCCTTCGATCTGCTCGGAGGACAGCCCCGCGGCCTGGAGATCGTCTGCGCCAACCGCATCCCGCACGGACGCGGCCTCGGCTCCTCCTCCGCCGCCATCTGCGCCGGAATCGTCGCCGCCCGGGCCGTGACGACCGGGGGCGACGCCCGGCTGGACGACGCGGCCCTGCTGGAACTCGCCACGGAGATCGAGGGCCACCCCGACAACGTCGCGGCCTGCCTGCTCGGCGGATTCACGCTCGCCTGGATGGACGGCGCGTCCGCCCGCGCGATCAGGATGGACCCCGCTGATTCCATCGTTCCGGTGGTTTTCGTCCCCGGCAAGCCGGTGCTCACCGAGACCGCCCGCGGCCTGCTGCCGCGCACCGTCCCGCACGTCGACGCCGCGTTCAACGCCGGCCGTGCCGCGCTCCTCGTCGAGGCCCTGACCAGGCGCCCCGAGCTGCTGCTCACGGCCACCGAGGACCGGCTGCACCAGGACTACCGCGCGCCCGCCATGGCCGAGAGCGTCGAACTCGTGGCCCGGCTGCGCGCCGAGGGCGTCCCCGCGGTCATCTCCGGTGCGGGACCGACGGTGCTGGCCCTGGCCGGGGACGGCGCGGCCGACAAGGTCGCCCGACTGGCGGGCGAGGGATGGGCGGCCAACCGGCTCGCTCTCGACGCGCAGGGCGCCAGCGTCCTGCCGCTGGCCCCGTAGCCGCGAGGCCGCTGGCCGAGAAGTGATTGCCGGTGAGTGAGAGGGGGAATGTTTGTTGGAGCCGGTAGTGTTAACCTCAAGTCTGCAATCGACGTCCATGAGGCGCGTTGCTTCGTGTCCCCTTCGGGACCACCATTTCTTCCGGGAGCCCCCCCAACTGCCTGAGCAGCCTGCCTGAGCAGTTGCGAGCACGCTCCGGAACCGGCACGACACCCCTCCGCTCGTCCAGGAGTGGGCCGAGCAGGGGGATGCTCGCGCCGGGCACACGCACACCTCATCTCTCCGCCGTTCCATCCGGCGGACCACCGCCCCGGCACGGGCCGCACCAACCGAGGACCGCAGCCGGACAGCACAACCGGTCGCCGAGCCAGAAGGCCGACGTCCGCTCCAGGGAAGGACCCTTCGTGAGCGACACCACCGATCTGATGGGCGTGACTGCCGACAAGAACGTCGACAGCGCCGCGCCCGCCGAAGGTGCTGCCACTGGCACCACCGCACGGCGCCGCCGCTCCGGCACCGGCCTTGAGGGCATGGTCCTGGCCGAGCTGCAGCAGGTCGCGTCCGGCCTCGGCATCAAGGGCACCGCGCGGATGCGCAAGAGCCAGCTGATCGAGGTCATCAAGGAGGCCCAGGCCGGCGGCGGCTCCTCCGCCCCCAAGGCCAAGGCCGCCGCGGCCCCCGTCGAGGGCGGCGAGACCAAGCCGAAGCGCCGCGCCACCTCCAAGGCCCGCACCGGCTCCGACGAGGCCCCGGCCGCCGCGCCCGCCGACAAGGCCACGGCCCAGCAGCAGATCGACATCCCGGGCCAGCCGGCCAGCGACGACCAGCCCGCGGGCGAGCGCCGTCGCCGCCGCGCCACCGCGCAGGCGGGCAG
>NZ_JAAGNI010000359.1 GCF_010550605.1 Streptomyces sp. SID9727 | reverse complement strand
GGCGGCCCCGGTGCCGCTGCGCCCCAGCCGGCCCCGGCGGCCCGCCCCGCGCCGAAGCCGGCACCCGTCAAGAAGGGCCGCTCGAAGCTGGTCCTGCTCGGCGCGGCGGCCGTCTGCCTGCTCGGTGTCGCGTACGGCGCCGGACTCCTGATGAACCACTCCGACGTCCCCAAGGGCACCACGGTCCTCGGCGTCGACATCGGCGGCGGCACGAAGGAGGAGGGCGTCGAGAAGCTGGACTCCGCGCTCGCCAAGCGCGCCGCTTCCCCGCTCAAGCTGGCCGTGGACGGCAAGGAGACGGAGCTCGCCCCGGACAAGGCCGGGCTCTCCCTGGACAGCCAGGCCACCGTGCGCGCCGCGGCCGGCAGCGACTACAACCCGGTCTCCGTGATCGGCTCGCTCTTCGGCGGCGCGCGGACCGTGGAGCCGGTCTTCCCGGTGGACGAGGAGAAGCTGGGCGTCGCACTCCAGGACCTGGCCGGCGGCTCGGGCACGGTGAAGGACGGCACCATCAAGTTCGAGCCGGGCAAGGCCGTCGCCGTACCGGGCAAGGCCGGCAAGGCGATCGACGTGAACAAGGCGATGGGATCGGTCCGGGACGCCTACCGCGCCCAGGTCGAGACCGGCGGCACCAGGACCGTCGAACTGCCCGTCGTCACCAAGGAACCCTCCATCAGCCAGGCCGAACTGGACCGGGCGATGAAGGAGTTCGCGGAGCCCGCGATGTCCGGACTGGTCCGCATCAGGGCGGGCGGCAAGGAGATCCCGTTCGGCCCGGCGAAGTCGCTGCCGCAGATCCTGTCGATGAAGGCGGTCGACGGGAAGCTGGTCGACGTCTACGACAAGGAGGCCATCGACCGGCTCTGTGCCGGTGTCTTCGACGGCATCATGATCACCAAGGGCGACGGCAAGAAGCACCAGCTCAGCCCGGACGACGTGGCCTTCGCCATGAAGGGCGCGCTGATGGGCAAGACCCCCGCCGAGCGCACGGTCACGATCGACCTCGACGGCAACGGCTGACCCCCCGCACCCCTTGCCACCCGCCCCCGACCGGACCCCGGCCGGGGGCGGCGGCGTAATGGCCGAAACCGGTCCCCGCACCCGGCCCCCGTGCACCCGTCATCCCCGGCGCATGACATCTGTCATCACGGATCCACGACCGCCGGCCCTGCCGCGCGCACCCCCCGGTCGGCCAGGCTGGACGCATGACAACGACAGCCACCGGAGCGACCGCGACGAGGACCGCGGTGGTCAGCTTCGACCAGGTCAGCAAGGTCTACGGGGACGTACGCGCCGTCGACGGGCTGACTCTGGACCTGCACCCCGGCGAGACGGTGGCCCTCCTCGGCCCCAACGGAGCCGGCAAGTCCTCCACCCTCGACCTGCTCCTCGGCCTGCGCGCCGCCGACTCCGGCACGGTCAGCCTCTTCGGCACCACCCCGCAGGCGGCCATCACGGCCGGCCGGGTCGGCGCCATGCTGCAGAGCGGCGGCCTGATGGAGGACGTCACCGTCGAGGAACTGGTCCGGCTGGCCTGCGACCTGCACCCGCGCCCCCACCCGGTCGGCGAGGTGCTGGCCCGGGCGGGCATCGCGTCGATCGCCGGCCGCATGGTCAACAAGCTCTCCGGGGGCCAGGAGCAGCGCGTGCGGTTCGCGCTGGCCACCGCAGGCGCCAGCGACCTCATCGTCCTCGACGAGCCGACGACCGGCATGGACGTCACCGCCCGCCAGGCGTTCTGGGCCACCATGCGCGAGCAGGCCGACCAGGGCCGCACCGTCCTGTTCGCCACCCACTACCTCGAAGAGGCCGACGCGATCGCCGACCGCGTCCTCGTCCTGCACAAGGGACGCCTCCTCGCCGACGGGACCGCCGCCGAGATCAAGGCGAAGGCCGGGGCCCGCCGGATCGCCTTCGAGCTGGAGGGCCCGATCGACCGGGCCGCCCTGCGTGCCCTGCCGTTCCTCGCCTCGCTCGACGTCAACGGCCGGCGGGTGCGCATCCAGTCGCACAACGCCGACGCGACCGTGCACGCCCTCTACGGCCTCGGTCTGTACCCGCGCGAGCTGGAGGTCGCCGGACTCGGCCTGGAACAGGCATTCGTCGCCATCACCGAGGCCGAGGAGGCCAGGAACTCGTGCTGAATCTCTTTTCCGGGGCCCTGATCCGGCTCGAAGTCACCCGCACCCTGCGGAACAAGAAGTTCATGTTCTTCTCGGTCCTCTACCCGTCGGTGATCTACCTGCTGATCTCCGGCACCCAGAACGACACCGCCACGATCCCGCACACCGATCTGACCCTCCAGTCCTTCTTCATGGTCTCCATGGCCTCCTTCGGCGCGCTGACCGCCGTCCTCATGGGCAACAGCGAGCGCATCGCCAAGGAACGCGAGAAGGGCTGGGTGCGCCAGCTGCGGCTGACCGCGCTGCCCGGCCGGGGCTACGTCCTCGCGAAGATCGCGAGCGCCGCCATGGTCACCCTGCCCTGCATCGTCGTGGTCTTCCTCGTCGCCGCCTCGGTCAAACACGTCCGCTTCGACCTCTGGCAGTGGTTCGCGCTGACCGGAGTCATCTGGGCCGGCTCCCTGGTCTTCGCCGCGCTCGGCGTCGCCATCGGCTACGTCACCAGCGGGGACGCGGTCCGACCGGTCACGATGATCATCTACTTCGGGCTCTCCATCCTCGGCGGCCTCTGGATGCCCAGCGCGACCTTCCCGCAGTGGCTCCAGAACATTTCCGAGTGGCTTCCCACACACGCGTACGCTGCACTCGGCCAGGCCGTCGAGATGGGCGGCGCGCCGCACGCGAAGGACGTCGCCGTCCTCTGCGCCTACTTCCTGCTCTTCGCGGGCAGCGCGGCCTGGCTCTACCGGAAGGACACCTTGAAGGCGTGAACGACGACGCGACGTCGGTGGGTCTCGGGCGGCCGCCCGCGACCGCCCGGCAGGCCGGGATCAAGCTGCTGTGGATCGGCATCTGGCTCGCCTTCATGAGCGCGCCGGTCAAGGACCTCGCCGACGGCAACCACACCCCGTGGGCGACCGCGCTCGGCGTCCTCGGGCTGCTGGTCTTCGTCGGCGCCTACCTGGTCCTGGTCTTCCGGCACACGTCGAAGACGCTCGATCCCTTCCGGGTCCGGGCGTCGATCGCCTTCCTCGGGGCCCTCGCCCTCCTGCTGGCGCTGACGTTCGGCACGCCCTGGCTGGTCCTCTTCGTGTACGTGGCGGTGTCGGCCGGTGCCACGCTGCCGCTGCGGACCGCGCGGTGGCTGATCCCCGTCGTCACCGCCGTCATGGTGGGCGTCGGCGCGACCCTGGAGGACCCGCGCGAGACGGTCACCGCCCTGGTCTTCCCCGCCCTGCTGGGCGGCTTCGCGATGACGGGCGTACGGCAGCTGGTCCGCACCACGATCGAGCTGCGCCAGGCCCGGGCCACCGTCGCGCAGCTCGCCGCCAACGAGGAGCGCCTGCGCCTCGCCCGCGATCTGCACGACCTGCTGGGCCACTCCCTCTCGCTGATCACCCTCAAGAGCGAGCTGGCCGGCCGGATGCTCCCCGACCGGCCCGAGCTGGCGGCCGCCCAGGTCGCGGACATCGAACAGGTCAGCCGCCAGGCCCTGGTGGACGTCCGCAGTGCCGTCACCGGATACCGCCGGCCGACCCTCCCCGGCGAACTGGCCGGGGCGCGCACGGCGCTGGCCGCCGCCGGGGTCGACGCCGACGTCCCGGCCGACCTCCCGGACGGGCTGCCGGAAAAGGCGGAGGAGGTGCTCGCGTGGGGTCTGCGGGAGGCGGTCACCAACGTCGTGCGCCACAGCGGCGCGCACCGCTGCACGGTGACCCTGACTCCCCGTCAGACACTGGACGGGCGGGTGCTCGAACTGACCGTCGCCGACGACGGCCGGGGCGGCGCCGGGACCACGCCCGGCAACGGCCTCACCGGGCTCACCGAACGCCTCGCCTCGGTCGGCGGGACCCTCACCACCCGGGCCACCCAGCCCCGTTCGGGCAAAGGCTTCACCATGGTCCTCAGCGTTCCGTTCGAATCCGGCCTAGGATCCGCGGAATGAGCATGATCAGACTTCTCCTCGCGGAGGACCAGTCCATGGTGCGCGAGGCCCTCGCGGCGCTCCTCGGCCTGGAACCGGACATCGAGGTGGTCGCCCAGGTCGCCCGGGGCGACGAGGTCCTGGCGGCGGCCCGCGCACACTCCGTCGACGTGGCCCTCCTGGACATCGAGATGCCCGGCATGACCGGTATCGAGGCGACGGCCCGGCTCCGCGAGGCCCTGCCGGACGTGAAGGTCGTGGTCGTCACGACGTTCGGCCGGCCCGGCTATCTGCGCCGCGCCATGGAGTCGGGCGCCGACGCCTTCCTGGTCAAGGACGCCCCCGCGTCCCAGCTCGCCGAGGCGGTACGCAAGGTGCTCGCCGGCGAACGCGTCATCGACCCCGGCCTCGCCGCCGCCGCCCTCGCCGACGGCGCGAACCCGCTGACCGACCGCGAGAGCGAGGTCCTGCGCACCGCCGCCGACGGCTCGACCAACGCGGAGATCGCCGCCGCCCTCCACCTCTCCCAGGGCACCGTCCGCAACTACCTCTCCATGGCGATCCAGAAGCTGGCCGCCCGCAACCGCGCCGAGGCGGTCCGCCTGGCGCGCGAGAAGGGCTGGCTGTAGGGGGCCGCCCCGGTCGGAGCCGATCTGATTGGGCCGCCCCCGGTCGGGCCGCCCCCCTCCGCTCGGGCCGCCCCCGCTCGGGCCGCCCCCGCTCGGAGCCGCCCCGGTCGGAGCCGTCGCGGAAGGCCACCGCCCCGTTACCGCCCCCGTCAACGCCCCGGGTACACCAGCCCCGCCTCGTACGCGATGATGACCAGCTGCACCCGGTCCCGCGCGCCCAGCTTGGCGAGCAGGCGGGTGAGATACGTCTTCGCCGTGGCGACGCTGATGACCAGGCGCTCGGCGATCTCCGCGTTCGAGAGCCCGCCGCCGACCAGCACCAGCACCTCCCGCTCCCGGTCGGTGATCGCGGCCAGTGGCGCCGGGGCCGGTGCTGAGGGTGAGGGACGGGCGGCGAACTCCTTGATCAGCCGCCGGGTGACGCTCGGGGCGATCAGCCCGTCGCCCGACGCCACCACCCGGACCGCCGCCAGGATGTCGTCCAGCGCCATGTCCTTGACCAGGAACCCGGCAGCCCCGGCGCGCAGCGCCCCGTACACGTAATCGTCGTCGTCAAAGGTCGTCAGGACCACCACATGCACCCCGCCGCCCTGTGCGACGATCCGCTCGGTGGCCTCGATGCCGTCCATGCCGGGCATCCGGATGTCCATCACGACGACGTCCGGAGCCAGTCGGGCGGCCAGCCGGACCGCCTCCTCGCCCGTCCCCGCCTCGCCGGCCACCTCGATGTCCGGGGTGTCCGCCATGACCATGCGCAACGCGGCCCGCACCAGCGGCTGGTCGTCCGCGAGCACGACGCGGACCGGGGGAGGGGCGGCCACCTCGACGCCCCCGTCCTGGGCGGTGCCCCCGGGCACGCCGGGGCGCCCGCCGCCGCTCATACCGCCGCTCCCCGCACCGGCCCCGGCTCCTGCTCCGGCGGCGCGGACATCGCCTCCCGCCCGTCCTCCGGCGCGGGCACCGGCAGACGGGCGG